>NZ_JBHUMO010000039.1:34880-35396 GCF_042685105.1 Enterococcus camelliae
AAAACAAAAAGAGTTACTTTTAAAAGAAGTGGAAGAATTAAAAAAACAAGTACACCAATTACAAATCGAAAAAGCATTGCTAGAGGGAGCGGCTGAACTGCTAAAAAAAGAAGAGGGCATCAATCTTATTTATCTATCAAATCAAGAAGAAACGATATTGATTGATGCTCAACGAAATCGATTCAAGTTGAAGGAGCTGCTTCAACAACTTAAGTTGTCTAAAAGTAGCTATTTTTATCAAAAAAAGGCACTTGAGAAACCAGATAAATATGTTGAAGAACGTCAATTGATCATGACTATTTTCAACAGTAACTTCCGTGCTTATGGTTACCGCAGAATTCACCAAGCTTTAAAAAATATGGGGAAAAGCCTGTCTGAAAAAGTCATACGTAGATGAATGCTTGAAGAAAATTTGATGATTAAATTTTCTAAGCGAAAAAAATACTCTTCATATGTTGGAGAAATTACTCCTGCACAACCAAATCTTTTGAATCGTAATTTCAAAGCAGAAAAACC
>NZ_JBHUMO010000039.1:35406-35598 GCF_042685105.1 Enterococcus camelliae
CTTGCAAGATCAAGGGCATCCGATTATTCATTCGGATCGTGGTGCTCACTATCGATGGCCAGGTTGGATTGAACGAATGAACAAGGCAAACTTGCCTCGTTCTATGTCTAAAAAGGGATGCTCGCCAGATAACTCAGCGTGTGAAGGTTTCTTTGGACGTTTAAAGAATGAAGTGTTTTATCAACGTGACTG
>NZ_JBHUMO010000039.1:35608-69801 GCF_042685105.1 Enterococcus camelliae
GCACAACAATCAATCAGTTTATCAATCAGGTAGATGACTATATCCATTGGTACAATAATCAACGAATTAAGTTATCTTTAGGAGGATTAAGTCCTCTTCAATATCGGAAGAAACAAGGATTTATTTGTTAAAAGGGGTCCAGAAAAACATCCGCACCCCCCCGTGTGTACTTTTATTTGTCAACGGCACCTTTAAAATGTAGGAAAACGGCAATTTAAAATTGTTGGTTTTCCTACATTTTTGTATGCTCTTCTTATCCCAAATGAAATGGAGGCTCAGGGATGAGAAAAGACATACGCGAAGGAGTGATGATCTACGTGATCAATGAAATCAAACCCAATTATGCTGCACTGGCAAAACAATACGACTGCGACTACCGAACAGTTAAGCAGGCTTACGAAGAAGCCCAAAATAAAGAATCAAAACCTGCAGAACGTAAGAAGCGCCCGAGTAAGTTAGATCCCTACAAAGAAATCATCCAAGACAAAATCAAAGACCAATGCAGTGCTTACAGTATATTCAAGTTTATTGAGCGCAAAGGTTTTGGGGGAAGTTACAGTTTAGTGAAGACCTATTGTCGCCAGTTTAAGCAGGAGAAAGTACAAAAGGCAACCATCCGAATCGAACATAGTCCCGGACTCTCTGCTCAGGTTGACTGGAAGGAAGACATGCGGCTAATCAGTAATCAGGGCGAAATTTTTGAATTCAATATCTTTTTGTACGTCTTGCCATATTCCAAGAAAAAATATATCACACTGACTTTCGACCGAAAACAGGACACACTCTTTGAGTGCCTAGATGATGCGTTTTATCAAACCGGTGGCGTTCCTAAAGAAATTTGGTTTGATAATATGAAGACAGTCGTTGACCATTCTCGTAGTCAGTTTTCCAAACCGCATTTCAATGAACATTTTTATGCCTTCAGTAAAGATGCCGGCTTCACACCAATTGCCTGTCGGCCATTTCGCCCGCAAACAAAGGGCTGTGTCGAAGCTTTAGCTAGAACCGTTGACCGCCTACGGGTCTATAATCATGAATTTTATGATGCCGTTGAGCTTTGCCATTTAGTTAATGACCTTTGCACTGAGCTAAATAACGAGATTTCTCAATCAACTGACCAAACACCAGATGACCGTTGGCGGACAAACGAAAAAGAGCACCTGCATCCATTACCAAAAAACCTTTTGAGTCCCTATTTTGAAGACTTTATTCGCCGTAAAGTCACCAAGGAAGCAATGGTCATTTTCCGTAAATGCAGATACTCTGTGGCGCCTCGGTATATCGGTAAAGAAGTCGAAATCGAACTCTCCGATAAAGAAGACCAAGTACAAATCTATTATAACGGAGAATTGATTCGGTCGCATCCACTCACGACAAAACAATTGAACTACCACGAGGAGGACTATTTCCAAATCTTGAAATCCGATGTCATGAGTCACAAAGAAGACGATGAAATAAGAGCGTATACTCGTGAAAGTCTCAAGCAATATGATCTGGTGGAGGTCGCCGATGAAGAATAGCCATTACCAAGAACTGATGACCAATTTAGAGACTCTTGGTTTGAATCATATGCGGGAATATGTTCCTAACTACATCGAAGTGGCCAATCGAGAGGAGCTTTCTTTAACGGAAGCCCTTCTCGAACTGACGCGCAGAGAAGTTGATCATCAAAATAAGCAAAAAATGAATCGTGTGGTGGCGCGCGCCCGCTTTCCCAAGCGAACCAGCCTGGAAGAGTTTGATTTTGCCTTCCAGCCAAGTATCAATAAGCGTGAAGTACTAGACTTAAAGCACATGGGCTTTGTGGAAAAGCATGAGAACTTGGTCTTTATCGGCAGTCCTGGTGTGGGCAAGACGCACCTGACGATTGCATTGGGAATTGAAGCTTGTCGTCAAGGCTATCGGACACTATTCATCACCTGTCATGAGCTGCTTTTGCGTCTGCGAACAGCCTATGAAAAAGGTACCCTAGAACGTGTCCTCAACCGCTACGCTCGCTATGACGTCTTGATTATTGATGAGATTGGCTATCTGCCAATTCAAAAACAAGAAGCTGATTTATTCTTTCAGCTTCTTGCCATGCGCTATGAACACCGCTCTACGATCATTACGACGAACATTGTCTTATCTCGTTGGGGCGAGTTGTTCCAAAGTCCTGAGATCGCCGCTGCCATTCTTGACCGCTTAGTACATCACGTCAAGGTGTTCAAGATCACAGGCAAGTCTTATCGTATGAGAGACAAGATTTAAAGTGTCGTTTGCCGACAATTACTATTGCCGAAAACCTACATTTTTATACTGCCCAAAACCTACAATTTAAAGCTGCCCTTGACATTTATTCTGCCATAAACAGACAATATCTTGATGATTCATAAAAGACCTCCAGATTTCTTGATGACTCAAGTATACCGGAAGGCCTTCTTCAAGGTAAGATACTATTCTATTAGATGCTTACCTTCCAAACAATTTAGAACGAAACCTTGGAATTGTCAATATATATATTACTAAGATCACTAGCGATATAAATGCTGACCACTTAAAAAAAGCTTCTTTATAGAAAATATATCCGATTGATTGTATATATATTGAAAAAAGTAATAAAAAAAACACTTTAAAATTAATATTTAACTTGATAATTTTTTTTGTATCAAAATATCTCATTAAAACAATTACAATATAACTAATATTAGATGTGATTATAGCTCCTAATATTCCTAAAAAAGGAATTAATAAAAATGATGAGATGATACTAATACACGCCCCTGTGACTGTAGAAATCATTATCATTTTATTGTTCATTGCAGCTGTGTAAATTGATCCAAAATATACTGAAAGACAATTGAGAACGGCCGAAACGAGTAATAGAGGTACATAAAACCAAAAATTAAAAAAATCTCCTTTTAATATAACCTTTGAAATTATAGGCATACATGTAATAATAAAACTACAAGCTAACATGATTATCACATAATAAAATTCAAAGACTTTCGAAAAAAAAATTGTTGATTCACTTTTATCAATCTCCTTAGAAGCTGAAACCTGCCATGCTTGTTGAAAAACAGCTGATAACATATTTATTATTGACGGTAATTTACTTATCGCAGAAAAGATTCCAGCTACACTCAAACCATCAAAAAAAACTAATATGTATCTAGTTGATATATTTACAAGCCACCAAGAAATTGAATTTGGTATCATAGGCAAACTATATTTCAACATTGATTTGATTAATCTCGGATCATGATGATCAAAATGAATATACTCATATAACTTTAATTTAAAAAACAAATAAGAAGCTGAAAGAAGGTGAGCTATTGAAATTGAGAAGATATAACCAGAGACTCCACTCTTAAAAATTGCAATTAGTATAATATTGAATATACCTAGTGAAAAAGCATTTATGATTCCACTAATAGCAAACTCCTTTGAAAAACCTAATCCTCTAGAGAATTGTGCAAATAACTGTCTAAAACTATACGGAACTAACATCAATAAAAATAATAAAATGCTATAGTTTTTTAGTAATAAAAATGCAAAAAAACAAATAACAAATGTGATGCTAAGTGTTTTGATTAGTACACGAATACTATTACTTAAAATTAACTCAGCAGTTGATTTTTCTTTATCAATAGAAAATCGGAATACTGATTCATATAAACACAAAGTTACAAATGGCATCACTAACTCAACACCATTATTAAGTAAATCTGCCATTCCATATTGTGATGGTAATAGATATTTAGTGTAAAGTGGCATCAAAAAAAATAGAATTAATTTTGAAAATAGATTACCAATACCAAAAATTACTGTATTAGCTCCCAAAGTTTTGAACCGTGAATCCAGGTTAATTTTTTTTAATAAACTGATTTTTCCATCTCTCAATCTCATCAACCTCAATCTTGATTTCTGTTTTCCATCCTCCATTTATAAGTTCATCTAAATCCAAAGAAGTTCTATCCCTCTCAATACAGGGTATGTTATTATTTTTCTTAATTTCTCTTGCTCTATTATCAATAGCTAAAATTATTGCTCTCTTTCCGTGCTGTAAAGCAAAAATACCTCCATGTAATCTTGATCCAATATAGTCACAATCATAATTTAGAAGAAAATCATCAAAACTATGTAAATTTGGTGGCAATATATGGATATTTGATGTATCGGTTAATTCAATTAAATAATCTAAGTCTCCTAGACTTTGAGGCCAAAAATAAATATTTTTATAATTAGATTTTATAATATTGATCATACTTTGATCCTCATTAATATTTCTAAACGAAGAATAATGTGTTAGAGTGAAAATTACAGTCGAACTTTGACTCTTCACATTGGGAATTTTTTTACATTTTTCAGGCGTAATTTCCCATAAAGTTGGACATCCAGTAACAATAGCTTGCAACCCAATTTCTTCTAGCATTTTTTTTGTTGCTTGGTCTCTAACGCTGTGGATATATTCATTAGATAAAACTTTTTTATACAATTTTCTAGTATACCAATTAGTTTTTTCAGCATTATTACCACTTCCAACACCAAATAAAATACTTTCTTTTTGAATCAAAGTGTTAAAAATGTTAATATTCCAATTTGGCATAGGGCGAAACATATTTTTATAGAGTAAATTTGTACCACAAACAAATTTTAAATCCGAATCACCGAAATTCTGTCTAAAACTCTTATTGTATAAGAGTTGAAAATGACTCAAAACATTCGTTCTTGTTGGTAATCTTAAGAGATAATCATCGGAAAACATTTTTGAAGATTCCTTGTTAATTGATCTATTTATTATCTCATCTCCAGTGTTTAATGTACCTATTGATGTGTCAAAAAATAACACTTTCTTCATTTATTATCACTCCTATATAAAAATGAATCATAGTAATCTATTAATTGATGAGCAGCATCTTTGATATCATATCCCATCATTTTTGTTTCTATGTAATTCCTATTGATATCGCTTAAATATGCTGAAATAATTTCTTCCACCCAGAAAGAAATATCATTATTTAGAGAAATATAATGGCTTTTTGAGGATAAAAATTCTTTTGATATCTCATCGCTAAAAAAACAGGGAAGACCAGATGATAAAGCTTCTACACCAATTACAGGTAAGCCTTCATAAAGTGATGGCATAACAAAAATATCAATTCCAGATAGTATAATATCAATATCATTTCTTTTTCCAGTAAAAATAACATCTTCTTCCAGATTTAATTTTTTTACTTTTTTCCTTAATGTAGAAATTTCTTCCCCATCACCTATAATAAAAAGTTTACTTGCAGGTACTTTTTTATGAACCTCATTGAAGATTTCAATCAAGAATTTTTGATTTTTTTGTCTAGATAATCTTCCAACGTTGGCCATTACTAGTTCATTTTGTAGATTGAATTCTGAACGAAATAAGCCTCTTTTCTTTTCCGAAAAATGATATTTATCTATATCTATAGCATTCTTGATTATTTTAACTTTTCCTGAATTCATAAAATCTTTTCCAAATAAAAAATTCCCAGCCTCTTCTGAGCATGCTACGAACCCACTACATTTTTTTGTTAAGTTCCTACAAAGAAATTTATTACGAAGAGAATTAATTTTCTTATCGGAAAATTTTGTTGCATGACTGTGTACCACGATATTAGTGAGTCCATATTTTTTTGCATACTTTACAATTAAGAATGCAATATTTACAGTGTGAATATGTACTATATCATATTCACACTTAACTTTCCTAAAAAGCTCATCAAGTAAACGAGATAAAGTAAGAAATCGCATTGCTTTTAAAGAAGGCAACACGTATACCTTTGATCCAAGCTTTTCTACAAAGTCATCAAAATCACCTGAAGAATTATCAGAAAATAAAAGATAATCGAATACTATATCCTCCGAAAAATTGCTTTGATAATTTTTTACTACCGAACCAATACCACCTACTGGTCTTCTACCAATCACATTCAATACTCTTATCATATTGAAACCCCAATCTATTCTTATTTATAATTCCAAAAAAATTCATATGGATAAACTCTATTCCAATCCGGTCTATAAACAATTATTACTATATAATATATAAAAAAACAGATTATTAAAATATATGTAAAAAAAAGACTCAATTTTGAATTATATCTCGAAAAATATATCGAATTAGGAAGTAAAATTATTGAATAAACTGTAAAAAAATCACTCATTCTGTCTAAAAGGCTAAATCTAAATGAAACAATCATAATAGAAATACCGATAATAAGCGCATTAAACATAATCTTATTCTCTTTATTTTTTTCATACCCATTAAAGTGTATAAACAATAAAATGACAACATTGACAAGAAGATTTAAAACTGTAGCTAATTTAGTCGTTCCATCCATATACGAAGAATTCATATAATAAAAATAAGCTGGGAAAAACTTCAAAATTATATTAAAAATTATATCAAATGAAAAGAAACAAATTAAAGTTAAAATTGAAACAAACACAATGAATCTTTTTTCAGATTTAATTCTATCTGAAAATATAAGCATAAGAAACACTAAGGCAGTTCCATGAAAAAATGAAGCTAAAACAACTACAGAAATGAAATAAAAAAAGTATTTTCCTTTAATTCCTTTAACAAGTATATTGAATCCAAAAAATAATATTACCATTGCTAAACTTTGTCTTAAAACATTCATACTTAAATCAAAGTACCTTAACATAAAAAACAAATATACACTAATCCAAGGAATGTCAGAAAACTCATGTATCAAAATCCCATACCCGATACAAATTATTGCAGCTGATACAACAAATAAAATTTGGCTATTATAAGTAAAAAACTGGATAATTTTATTATAGTATAAATAGCCACTTTCATATCTCCAAGTGAACTGTGATATTGGATTATATATTAGATTATCAAATAATAGCTTATAGTCACTAGTATCATTCCCCACATTTGTAGATCTTAATGCAGATAAAAGAAAAAAAATGAAAAAAGTAATTAGAAGATAAAAGTTATTCTTTTTATTAAAAAATATTGCTGTCGCTAAAAGATAAAAAGTAATAAAAAAAAATAAATACATAAAATCTCCTTAAATTAATTTACTTGTACATAAATTTTGCTTATTATACATAAGATTTTTTCAGTAAATAGTCATGAATATTTCATGACTATTTAGACTGGTTACACACAAAAATATTTTAAAGTTTCAATATTTTATTTTTAAAAACAGATACAATTAAATTATGATAATCGCTAATATCATTAAAATTAAAACCGTAATCCCCCATCAATTTTTCCATTTTTTCAAATTCTCTTTTAAAATCAGCTTCACTATTCACAAAAGTTACTGCGTTACTGTCCCTAATCCATTCATATTGACCAATCACTTTGTGATTATAAGTTTCTAATACTAGGCAAGGGGTCTCACATAAATATGAAAAAATCATACCATGTAGTCTATCAGTCACTATTAGACTTGAATTTGAAAAATCAGAGATTTTTTGTGTTAATACCTCTCTTCTATTAAATTTTGTAACTTCAAAATCCACCACAGTATCTGTGTAACTTACTGAATATCCCTTATTTATAAAAAATTCCTCCAAAAAGCCTGTATTTAATCGATTCTTCGATTTTTCTCTATCGTTTCTTAAGCATAATAAAACACTATTATTTTTCTTAGCGATATTTTTTTTATAACTACCCATAGAAAAAACAATATCCGGAACTAAAAAAATATTCTTTAGTCCTTCTTTTTTCATCAAAGAATATGAATATTGATCTCTTAAAAACAGATATATATTACTTCTTTCTTTAAAAGTATCTACAGTATTTTTAAGTTCTTTACGACCAATACCACTATTAGGAAAATAAACAGTTTGAGGAAAGATTATAATGGGATTATCCTTAAATGAATTGAGTATTATTCTCCTTAACAATTCCTCTCGAAAATACTCAATCCCTATATTTCCCCCACCCTTTATAGTAATAATATCTTGTTTTGTAATTATATTATTTAAATAATCAATAGCGTCAAGTGTATCATCAACACTAAATTCTAGTACTTCATACTCTTTAAAATTGTTTTCCAAAAACTGTTTGTGAGCTAAAGTCAATGCATGATCACCTAAATTTGGATAATCTGTTCCTAAAAAAATATACATTTTCGGCTTTTTTGTAGTAGGTTTAACTTGTATTTTTTTTTGTTTTTTTGTTTTCAGTGAAATTTTTATTAACTCAAGCTTTATTACTAATGGTATTTTTTTTTTTGCTACTTCAAGTACTTTATATCTCTTCATTCTCTATTTTTCTCCTCAATAAATTATCTGAAATAAACTTCATTACTTTAGTTGGTGCAATGATAAAAAAAAGTTGACTAATTAGTACGAATAAAAAATCATTAATACTACAATATCCTTTTTTTAAAAAAATAAATATAACAGCAATATAATTTAAACAATTTGTTATATCTTTTCTGCGAATATAATTGTATTTATTAGATCTAAAAAATAATCCTATGAAATTTAAATTTTCTGAATAGTAATTATTACTTAATGCATTCAGAAATAATTCTAAATCTTCTTTTCTTTTTATATCTTTATAACCTCCTAACTCAAGAATTTTACTTTTTTTATACATAACAGTGGGATGATTAAATGGACTTCTTCTTTTTGAAAATTTAACTATTTCCTCGTATGAATTTGGTACTTCACGTACACTTACTATATTTTCAGGACTATCATAAAACTCGGCTATTTGTGTGCCTAAAATAATTAATTTTTTATTTTCAGAAAATCTTTCAACCTGTAGCTTACATCTGTCAATCGTACAGATATCATCACTATCCATTCTAGCAACCAATTCATTTTTACAATGTCTCAATCCCTCGTTTAAAGCAAGACCTAACCCAACATTTTTTTTTAGGGATATAATCTTTATTAGGGGGAATTTATTTACATACCATTCTAAAACATTTTCCAATTCTAAGGTCAAAGGTCCATCCTTAACAATAATAAAATCATCAGTTTTAAATGATTGGTTTAAAATACTTTGTATACTATCACTAAGATGTTTAGGTTCTTCTTTGTAGTATACCGACATTAAAACTGAATATGAAGAGTACTTCATCATTCTATTCGTCACCTACTTTTTCATAAACTAAGTTTCCAAAAGCCTTATTTGTCATACGACCAATTTTTCCAGGTATATATCCCAACAATTTAATCATCCAGTTCATCCAAGAAAAAAGATAAATATTTCTACCATGGTCTTTAGCAATATCTCTAACCATATAACTAGTTCTCATATATTCTTTATTCTGAGGGAAAAATACGCCACCTACTTGATTACTTACCAAGTTTTTGACATACTGGCATAGAGTTTCAATATGCAATACTGAACGCTCATTTTTAATATCTGGAAAAGCGGGTAGTTTCATTGCAAACTTCACTAATTGCTGGTAATTTCCTTTGCTTTCAGGACCATAAATCATTGGCGCCCGTAAGATAGCTATGTGAAAATCTTTAGTTTCTATTAATTTTAATCCCATTTCAGCTTGTAACTTACTGTCTCCATAAAAATTAGAAGGATTTGGTCTTGTTTGAAGAGTAATCACCCGCTTTTTATTGATATTTATCTCTTCACCATATATGATAATTGAACTCATATAAATAAACTGACCACTTTTTCCAGCAAGATCAAATTTGTACTTCTTAGCAACATCAATCGCTAAGATAGAATTTACTTGATAATACATCTGCTTTGTTTTTTCACTAACCTTAGCCACATCAGCATGAGCTATTCCGGCTACATGGAATATAGCATCATACTTGGAAAAATTTTTTTCCTTCCACCCTTCTCCACGAACGCTAATTTTATCAATTTGATAATCATTGCTAAACTGTTTCATATATGATTCAAATGAATTTCCTATATAGCTATTCATACCGGTTATTAGAATATTTTTCATTTAATCATCCCCTTTTGGAAGTGATCCAGTTCCACCCTCTATTACGCCATCTTTTTTAAAAACAGATAATATTGTTCCAAAAAAGCATTTACCATCCATTACTAAACTTATATTTTGAGTGTATTTTCCATCAAACTGAGCTTTTTTATCTATTTCTAACTCATCACGTCCATTAATTTGAGCTAATCCCGTTAATCCTGGACGTATGTCATTCGCCCCATATTTATCACGTTCTTCAATTAAATCATACTGATTCCACAATGCAGGTCGAGGCCCGATTACAGCCATATCTCCCTTGAGAATATTGAATAACTGAGGTAGTTCATCTAAACTTGTCTTTCTTAAAAACTTTCCTGTCTTTGTAATAAATGCATCTGGATTTGTTAACAAGTGTGTTGGCATTTCTTTTGGTGTATCAGTTCTCATCGTTCTAAATTTATAGATATTGAATATTTTTTTATTTTTCCCCACTCGTTTTTGCTTAAAAATAATAGGTCCTTTGGAGTCTAGTTTTATAATCAATGCAACAAGTATGAGTATAGGGGAAAGAACTATTATACCTATAATTGACAAAATAAAATCCAAAAATCTTTTTAGATAGTTATTATACATTTCTTTCCTCCCTATTTACTTGAATTTTTCGCAAAATTCACAACTTCTTTAGCCAATGTCTGATCATCATTTTCTAGTAATGCATTCGCAAATACCATAACTTTTTCGAGTGTGAAGCCCTTGATGTTTCCTACAAATATCTTATCAAATACTTTCTCTTCATTTCGCTCTTTGTCTAATAGCAATTCTTCGTAAAGTTTTTCACCTGGACGTATTCCCGTTTCAATAATTTCTATGTCATCTTCTGAGTAGCCACTCAATCGTATCATGTTTTTAGCTAAATCGACTATTTTCACTGGCGTACTCATATCAAGCACAAAAATTTCTCCGCCTTTAGCCAGAGCACCAGATTGAATAACTAAGCGACTTGCTTCAGGAATTGTCATGAAATACCTTGTCATACGAAAATCAGTAACTGTTACTGGACCACCCTTTTCGATTTGCTCCCGAAAAACTGGAATAACACTTCCACGAGATCCTAAGACATTTCCAAATCGTGTAGCAGAAAACTTGGTTTTTCCTTCTTCATTCAAACCTGTCACAATCATTTCTGCAATTCGCTTGGTTGCTCCCATAACATTTGGCGGATTATTGGCTTTGTCTGTTGAAATCATAACAAAGTGCTCGACATCATACGCTTTGGCTGCCTCAGCAACATTTTTCGTTCCAAAAATATTATTCTTCACTGCTTCCCGGGGGTTATACTCCATCATTGGAACATGCTTATGCGCAGCTGCATGATATACAATGGCGGGTCGATATTTATCCATGACTTCAAAAATTTTTTTTCGATCTTGAATATCTGCAATTATTGGAATAATATCCTTTTTTCGATCTGGATACTTATTCTTTAATTCGCGATCAATTAAATAGATTGAGTTTTCACCATGTCCCAATAGTAGTATTTTTTTGGGTTGAAATTGCATTACTTGCCGACAAATTTCTGATCCAATCGAACCTCCAGCACCCGTCACAAGAATAACTTTATTGGTTATTTGCTCTTTAATAGAAGCAATATCAAGCTCTACTTCTTCTCTTCCTAATAAATCAACTACATCAATTTTTTTCAATTTTGATATATTCACATGACCAATCGCTATTTCTTCTACCGATGGCATCGTGTTTACTTTCACTTTGTAAGGTTCAATAATAGAGATGATTCGTTGCAATTCTTTTCTGGAAATGGACGGCATCGCAATCGTCACCATATCGATTTCATATTTTTTAATTATATCCGGTAATTCACAAGTTGTTCCTAGCACTTGAACATTAGATAGATACATATTTTTTTTATTAATATCATCATCAATTAATCCGACAATTTTTATGTCCCCCGCTGTTTTCGAACCAGAAAAAGAATTGAGTAAAATTCTTCCTCCTTCTCCTGCCCCGATTAACAGTGTCCGTTTCACTTTCTGAGTTTGATTAAGTGAATGTTTTTCGTTGTGCTTCTCTACTAAATATCTCCATGTTAATCTGCTTGCAATAATTAAAAAAGTAGAAAAAATAAAGATAAATGTTACTAGCCGTTTACTAAAGATACCAAAAAACACATAGATAAAAATAAGATTGACCACATATGTACAAAATGTTGCCATAAAAATAGAGATTAACTCATGCAAATTTGTAAAGCGATTAATTCTAGTAAAAATACGAAATAGCCATCCAAAAAAAAGATAGCCTGTGATAAAAAATAAAGATAACATCCAATACCATCTGGAATTAATCGTTACATATGGACTTAGAAAAGAAATCGCACAAATACTGGCAAATACAATTAATATACTATCTACTAGCATCAACGTAGCAATCTTCCAACGTCGCGTCATTCGAACACATCTCCCTAAAACAACCCAAATTTTTTCTTTCTGATTTCCGTATATAATGTAACTTCTGTTGTATCCCCATTTAGTACATCTTTTGCAACTTGTTCCATTTGATTCACGTAGTCTCTTCCAAAATCCTTTTCAATGGCTTCGAAGGCTTCTTTCAAGTAAAAATTTCGTTTATGTACGCCGTGTGCATCACTGGCTACCATTTGGACGAGCCGATGCTCAACCATTTGTTTGGCGGTCTTCTGAATATTTTTTCCAAATACTCCGACATAACTAGGTGCAGTCAATTGCGTCAAGCATCCCATTTCTAAGAACGGTATCAGCCGGTTGGGATCCTCTCGGAACTTGGCATTTCGTTCAGGGTGGACAATGATTGGTACATGTCCTCTGGCTCGTAAGTCAAAGAGGAGTTGCTCAGTATACGCTGGTACATCCATCGTTGGAAATTCAATTAACAAATAGGTGTTTGCCACATCGGCAAACAGAATCCGGTTTTGTTCAATTTCTTCTAGTAAATCGCCTGTGATACGGACTTCTTGCCCCTCAAATAGCGTAAGTGGCAAGTTTCGTTTGTCTAACTCAGCTTGCAAGTTTGTCACCTGGTGGATAACAAATTCTTTGGGATTGACATACTTGCCGTTGTTATGATGAGGCGTACAAAGGATATGCGTGATGCCTTGACTGATGGCTTTTTCAGCCATCGCCAAGCTCGCATCGATATCTTCAGCGCCATCATCAATGTCTGGTAGGATATGGCAATGCAAATCAAGCATTTTGCATTCCTCCTTTATTAGTTGCCGTAGTAGTAATAGTAGCCTTGGTCTTTGTCTGTGCTTACACCGTTATAGATGACCCCTAAAATATTGGCGTGCACCATCTGTAACAACTCTTTAGCCTTCAATGCTTCATCTTTGCGACTAATATTTTCCCTTAAAATTAAGATTGTTCCATCTGCTTTGGATGCCATAATTTGGGCATCCGTAACTGCAACAATGGGAGGCATATCAAATATCACCAAGTCATAGGCACTTTTCAACTCTTCGATTACTTGCAACATGCGTGGTGAGCCAAGTAATTCAGAAGGATTAGGTGGTTTTGGGCCACTTGTTAATACAAATAAATTGGGCACCGTCGTACGTTGAATGACATTTTCCCCTGTGGCAGATGTGCTTAATACATTGCTGAGTCCACTTGCATTTGCTAAACCAAACGTTTTATGAACCGTTGCTTTACGCATGTCGGCATCCACTAAGAGTACTCGTTGACCGGCTTGCGCAAAAACAGCTGCCAGATTGGCTGCACTGGTTGACTTTCCTTCACTTGGTCCGGGAGATGTCACCACCAAAACTTTGATTTTTTGGTTACCGGCTGTTGCAAACTGGATGTTGGTACGAATCGTTCGGTATTGTTCTGAGATAGGCGAGGCAGGATTGGTCATGGTAATCAAATTAACTGCATGCGTCTGTCCATTCATTTTTGGTTTTTTTGCCATATTCTTTGCTTCCTCCCTACACGCGACTACGACGACGTGGTGTAGTTGTCGTTTCGTCTGGTTGTCCTTGTTGATTTTCTCGTTGCATTGCTTTGGTTGGCTTCAAATCTTTGGCCGTCATTTCAGGTACAGATCCTAAGAGCGTAAATCCTAATGTATCGGTAATAAACTTTTGATCCTTTACTGTCCGATCCAATAATTCTAAGAGAAAAGCTAACCCTACACCGACCATTAATCCTAAAACAAGCCCGATGGCAAGGTTTAGTTTGTTATTTGGTGAGACAGGACTTGTACTGGCTGTCGCTTTGGAGATGATGGTCACTTTATCGACATTATTCAAAACATCTTTTAAGGTGTCTTGAAAGACTTCCGCGGCCGTATTGGCGATATGTTGGGCATCAACTGCTTTGTCACTTGTTGCCGCAATCGAAAACATTTGTGAGTTTTGCGATTGGGTTACTTCTAGATTGGCTTTGATAGCTGCAGCAGTCATATCCATATCATAGTTGGCTTTCAAGCGGTTGTGTACTTCTGTCGATAAGGCATCGCCTTCTTTGATAATATCTTTGTAGGTGTTCAACATTTGTAGGTTATAGTTCACATCATTTAGATTGCTATTGCTTGCGGCATTATCATTTTGTGGCAACGTCACAATCAATTGTGCACGCGAGCTGTAGCTAGGAGTAATAATGAAAAATGTTACCACCGCAGCTACGGCCAATCCAGCGAACATGCTAATCAAAATGGTGCTGAAATGTTTCCGTAGCAAATCGAATATTTCTTTTAAACTAATTGTCTCTTCCATCTCTTCTCCACTTTCCTATTTGTTTATCTCTAGTTCGGTTTTTAATTGGTCTTGTAAGGCTTTGAGATCTTCTTCGCTTACGCGTTGGTAAGAAACGCCATCTTGCATAAAGCCAGTTCCCTTTAATTGTTGAGTATCAATATTTTTAAACGCATCGCGGTAATCCAACGCAATTTGCTTCATTTGATCGAAGGTTAAATCCGTCAATACGTTGTCTTCCATTGCATCAAGTAATGCTTTGTATTGTGTGACACCGTCTAGAGAAAGCACTTTTTTGGCAATCGCGGTAACGACTTCTCGTTGGCGTCGTTGACGGCCATAGTCGCCTTCCGGATCATCGTATCTCATTCGTAAATAACCTAAAGCCTTCATCCCCTCAAGGTGAATTTTCCCAATGTCATAGGTGTAGGTTTTTCCGTCTTGTTCATAATCAAATTTCAACGTATTGTTCACATCCACGCCCCCAACAGCATCGACCAATTGTTGGATGCCTTCCATATTAATCACAATGTAGTGATCAATCGGAATATCCAGTAAATTGGAGACCGTATCCATCGACATTCCGGCCCCGCCAAATGCATAGGCATGGTTGATTTTATCTTCGGTACCATGTCCAACAATCGTTGCATAGGTATCGCGTTCCAAGCTGACCAAGGTGGTTTTTTTATCATTTGGATTCACCGTTGCCACCATCATTGAATCGGAACGTCCTTTGTAGGTTCGACCTAACGCACCTGTATCAACCCCTAGCATCAAGACACTAAATGGTTCTTTTTTACTTAAATCGACTTCTGCTTCTCGTCCGGCACTCGTTTTGGTG
This sequence comes from Enterococcus camelliae, assembly GCF_042685105.1. NCBI lineage: Bacteria > Bacillati > Bacillota > Bacilli > Lactobacillales > Enterococcaceae > Enterococcus > Enterococcus camelliae. Next base: position 51,105 of record NZ_JBHUMO010000039.1, read on the forward strand.
CGTTCCACTTTCGCATAGGTTGCATCTGCCGATTTCGCTACATCGTGGTAGAGTTTTGCAAAAACGATTCCTCCAGCAATAACTAAAATCAAAACAAGCGAAAAGACAATAATCAAAATCTTTTTCCAAATACTACTTTTTTGATATTTTTTCTTTCTTTTTTCAGCCATGTCTCTTCCTCAACTTTCCAATTAAACTATTGTGCAGGCATTCCAAAGCCCATTTGATCATTGATTGCATTTAAGGTTTGCACAAAAGTTTGACGAATGGTCTGGTTTTTGACCGCATCAATGGCAGTTACCAACGTCGTATATTCTTCTAAGGTGGCGGCATCGGTTACTGTTCCATTTTGGTACATCTTATCAATGGACGTTTGGATATTCTGTATCGTCGTTTGTTGATTGATTGCTTCGGTCAGGTACTGATTCGCAAGGGTTTGCCAAGCATCTGCTTTGATCAATGAAACTTGATCTTTCAAGTTACTAATGTCTAGTGCTTTGATGTTTTCATTTATGACTTCATCTCCACTAAACGTTGTCCAATTGAGTTCATTTTCAAAAAGCTGGTTAATCTTCGTTTGCAGCGTGAGCTTTTGTTTTGTTGTTTGTAGCTCGGAAGACAATCCTTCTTTTTCTTTATTTAATGCTTTCATTCCCTTAGGCAATTGTGAGTCACTTATACCAAATGATTCTGCCGAGGTTTGAATGCTCCCCAACGAATTAGTTAATGACTCCACCGTTTCTTTCGTTGTTGTTGCTGCTAAAATACCCGTTGAAGAATCTTGATAAAGAGCAGCTACCTTCCCTTTCAATTCTTGCAACTTTTTTTTTTGAGTGGTTACAGCTGTCTTCGCATAGGTCACTTGTTGAGCTGCTTGCTCTCTTTTCGTATGGAAATAGCCTGCACCGCAAATGGCAACTGCACCCGCAGCAACCACAATGACACTTAAATTTTTCATAAACGATTTCGCCATTGAAACGGTTGTCCTCCTAAATTCACTTTTAGTTATCAATTTTTCTATTAATTTGCCTCATTCTTAAAATAAAAAACTTTGTTAATAGCTCAATGATACCGAACTGGTATAGGTTAGTCAAAGTTATTCTCATAAAAAACATAATAAAAACGGGAACAAATGGATAATTCAGCCAACATTTAAATTTCTGAATATTCAAACATTTGAATTTTCAATGTTTTTTATAAGAATTTTTATCTTTCATTAAATTAAAAAAATAAAAAATAAAATAACAATCTATTCACATTGTTATTTTATTCAAAAATCGGAAAATGGGTAACTCAAAAAAATATTTTTCTGTCAAGACAGTACAATATTTTTGAGCGTATACAGCCACTGCATCAAACAGAAAAAAAGGTTAGTCCCATAATTGGACTACCCTTTCTAGTGTTAGTTATCCTAAAATAGTTACTTTGACATTGTGACGACGGCCCCATTGTCTGCATTGTTCGACAGTGTTGAAATGCACGTCAATGATGTTGCCTTTGATTGCCCCACCGGTATCTGCGGCAATGGCAATCCCATATCCTTCGACTTGCACCATTGTTCCCAATGGAATCACACTTGTATCAACGGCAATAGCCATTGGATTTTGGCGTAAGTCTAAGCCACTGGCCGTAATGCTGTACCCTGTTTCAGCATACGAATACGCGGTTGATTCCATATAAAGCACACGGTTGGAACTGCTATTTCCTGTCGAGTTATTTGTCGACGTTTCTGTTGAAGTGTTCGTGTTGCCAGTTGCTGAATTATTTGTATTGCTTGTGCTTGTTGAGGTGTTGGTGTTGCTTTGACTGCTGCTGGTTGTCGTTGCTTGATTGGATGTTGTCGAATCTTCAGTCGCTTGTTTTGCGGCAGCTTCCTTGGCAGCTGCTTCTGCTTTGGCTGCAGCAGCTTGTTCGGCTTTTTCTTTGGCGGCCCGTTCGGCTTCGGCTTTTTGGCGTGCTTCTTCCACAGCTTTATTGGTTGCGATTTTTTGTAGAATTCCTTGCTTGTCTTTTAATTCTGTCTGAAGGGCTTGAACTTTGCTTTCCAGCGTAGCTGCCTGACTTTCCAAACTAGCTTGATTGCTTTCAAGTGCTTTTTGGGTATTTTCCGCTTGGGTCTTTAGTTCAGCTAACTGGTCTACGGCTTCATTTAAGCTATTCACGGTGGCTTTTTCTGAATTTTGCATCACAGAGATGGCATACACGCTCGTTACAAAATCTTGGAGGCTGTTGGCATTTAAGAGCATTTCCAGTTTGCTTTCTGTGGCATCGTTCATTTGCAATGCTCGCAGGCGTTTGGCCATCACCGCTTTGCGCTTTGCAATGGTCGCTTCTTTGGCGACAATGGCCTGATTGGTTTCTGCTAACTTTTGCTGGTTAGCCTCAATCTTCGCTTTTAATTGATCCACTTTTTGGTAGGTTTTATTCACATCCGTTAATGCGAGTTGGACCTCCGCACTAATGCTTTCACTTTCTCGGGTAACTTGTTGCTCCTGCTGATTTAATTCATCAAGCGATTCAGCTTGTGCTATTCCTGGTATGAAGGTACTGAATCCGATCACTGCGATTGCAGCGAGCGCAATTTGTTTTCCTTTCACGCTAGCCCCACACCTTTCCACTTTTTCATTTTTCCCATTTTTCTAAGTAATCGATTGAAATCTCCTGATTCATTATACAAGAGTTGCGTAAGTGATTGATTGCAGTTTCTTTACAGATTGTTACAAATTTTTGTTGTTTTGATGAGAAAAGAACCCAATTTGCTAAAAAACGTAACCTCACGCGATTTTCGTTGTAACAAAACCGTAACATTCAAAGTGGGATGAACGAAAAAAATTCAACCAAAATTGGGCCAGATTTGGTATGTTTAATAAGAAAAGTGGTCACTTTTCAGCGCAAAGTGGTGTCAAAGTTGTTTGACAACTCAAAATACGAAAAAATCTCCCTGCTGAACTAGCTAGGGAGTTTTTTTGTTACCGTTCTTCTTTTTTTCGAGGAAACTTGATCAGTTTTGGTGTCAGGCGTCCTGCTGGATTTTTTATCTTTAATAAGTCAAAGATAAAGGTGAAAACTGGGATGCCCATGACTAAGCCCCAAACGCCGAAGTAGTGTTCACTGAAAAGCAAGATGACGAACGTGAAGAAGATTGGAATTTCGGTCTTGCTGGACATTAACTTGGGATTCAGGAAATAAGATTCCAACAAATGAATGCCTAAGATGACCAACAAGATGATAATCACATCATTGATACCACCGGTGGAATAGGCGATAAACGACAACGGAACGGTGGAGATAATTACCCCGGCCACCGGAATCAAGCTGAGGATAAAAATCATGACAGCTAAACTGGGAATTTGCGTAAAATGCATTGCAACCAAAGCAATACACGTCAAGATGGTATTAATCAGAGCGATAAAGAGTTGGGCTTCAATCACGACGCCAAACGTGTTGGAAAATTTGATAAAAAAGTAGTGCAAATCTTGAAAAAACCAATCAAATTCGCCGTGCAAAAAGAGACGGGAAAACTCAAAGGTGCGCTTTTCTTCTATTAAAAAGAAAAAACTCAGAAGAAAGGCCATAACTGCGGCAATCGTTACTTTACCAAAACTTTGGATGTAGTCTAAGACAATCGTCAAGCGATCTTTTAAGTATTCCAATAGATTAAATTGATCAATGACTTCATGGGCCACTCGGAAAAAGCTATCCGAGTTCTTCGGGTTGTGTTGGTAGAACCGAACTAAGGAATCGACCATCATAATGGATTGATCAATCAGAAGTGGCACATACTTGGTGACAACAAGGTATAAGCCCAACACAATCAAGCCGTAAATGACGACGACTAAAATGGTTGAAGAGATAGGGATGAGCTTTTTTATTTTCTTAACCGACTTATAGGATAAAAAGGTAAAAATAAACGTCAGGAACAATAAAGTCAGCATGCTCCGTAGAGTATAGATTCCTCCGATCAGCACAAGCAACACAACAATGCGCCGTAGTTTACTATTTTCCAGAAATTCTTGGTAATACTTCATATAGGTCCCTCTTTCACTCGACAAGTTTCAGGCGGCTCTTTTCTCATGCACAGGCAATTCAAAAGATAATCTACCTAATACGTCTATCTTACTATTCTTTGCATTTTTTTCCTACAAGAGATTGAACAAACAGTTTTTTCTGGAATAGAGAAAGTGGGAGCCTAAACACAGCGTTGAGCTGGGGAAGGATCCATGATAGTTACCAACGACCATCGCTTGGTGACCATTAAAGATGATAGAGATTTACAATAAACATTTCTTGAAGAACAATATTCTGATTAAAAGCACGGCTGTTGTCTTTAGTCAGAAACGGAAGGGTTTTCCTAAGGCTGAATTAAAAAAATAACTAGAAAGATTCTTGGTACACTACCAATCTCTCTAGTTATTTTTTTACTGATTATAAAATAGTGAATCCTAAATCTTTGACATCATTATTGAACATTTTTACTGTTTCAATAGATAGTTCATTCAGATCCATATGATACATATCTAATTTATTCAGAATAGAAGGTTGCACTGTGATGATATCTACTCCCAATTGATCAGCCTGAATGATGTTAAACACTTCGCGTGTACTCGCCCATAGTAACTTAACTCCAGCTTTCTCATGACAGATTTTTACTGCTTTTTCCATTAAAGGTTCTGGATCAATTCCCGTATCAGCAATTCTACCGGCAAATACTGAAACAATGCTATCGACTCCACTGGATAGTGCATTCACTGTATCCACTACCTGGTTTTCTGTCATAATTGCAGTAATATTCAGCTTGATACCTTTCGAAGACAACTTCTTAATTAGCGGTGCAGAAGACTCCCCTTTTGTATTTGTAATAGGAATTTTTACAAAGACATTTTTGCCCAAGCTTGCAATTTTAATGGCTTCTTTTTCCATCGTATCAAAATCATCACCAAAAACTTCAAAACTAATTGGCAAATCCACAATGTTATCCAAAACTTCTTTTGCAAAAGCTACATAGTCGGTGATCCCTGCTTTTTTCATTAAAGTTGGATTCGTTGTGATTCCAGATACGATCCCCTTTTCCTTCATTTTGATCATTTCTTCTATGACGGCGCCATCCGAATATAATTCTACGTTAAAATCCATTTTATGCTTCCTCCGTTTCAATATTATTGATTGCATTTTGAGATGGTTTCAAGATGCTTGGTAAGAAAAGAACAACTAGCACTACGACCATTACTAAATAAATGCCCAATTGTCCAAAAGAACCACCGATTCGACCTAGCAAAATACCAATCCATCCAAAGTCAAAATCTCCAAACGTAGCATTTGAAAAACCTAAATCTCCCAATACCGGTAACAAGAGTGCTGGTAAAAAGGCAAGGAATAAGCCATTAATAAATGCTCCGGCAATGGCTCCTCTTCTGCCTCCAGTGGCATTCCCATAGATTCCAGCTGTCGCTCCACAGAAAAAGTGAGGAACTAGTCCAGGTATGATTAATACGCCTCCAGCAATTCCTAGTACAAACATTCCAATTAATCCACCAATGAAACTTGAAAGAAATCCGATGATAACCGCTGTTTGTGCATAAGGGAAAAACACGGCACAATCCACTGCAGGTACAGCATTAGGAATTACTTTATCGGCAATCCCTTGGAATGCTGGTAACAAATCTGCTAAAATCATACGCACGCCTGAATACACAACAGTGACTCCGACAGCAAATTTTAACCCACATAATATTGCATAAAGATAAGGTGATTTCCCATCTGATAAAGTCGAAACAAATTCCGGTCCAGCTGCGATTGCTGATATTAGATAAAAGATAACCATCGTTAGTGCTGTTGAAATCGTTGTGTTTCTCAAAAATCCATATTTTTCTGGTACTTCAATATCTTCGGTCGATTTGGATCCTTTTCCTACGATGGAGCCAATCCATGCTGATAAGTAGTACCCAACTGATCCAAAATGACCCATTGCGATTTCGTCACCATCCGTGACCTTTAGCGTATACTTTTGACCAATCGCTGGAGAAATGGCACTCCATGCTCCTAAGAAAAATCCACCTACCAGAACCAAAGCAGTTCCTTTAAATCCAACCGCTCCTAAAACCGCAGACAGTAAACATGCCATAAAGAATGAATGATGTCCTGTTAAGAAAACATATTTATACCGTGTAAAACGTGCGACCAATAAATTTACGATAAGTCCTACGATTAAAATTGACATTGTTTCAACACCAAGTACTTTTTGCGCTACGGAAGTCACCGCTTCATTATTCGGGACTACCCCAGTAATATGAAATCCTTTTTCAATCATTGCTGACAATGGTGCCAAATTTCCACTAATTACATCCGCTCCTGCAGCCAACATGAGATAACCCAATATTGGTCCTAAAGTACCAGTGAATACCTTATGTCCTGGAGCCTTCATAGCAACCAATCCAACAAATGCAACTAACCCCATCAAAATTGCTGGTTCACTCAATAAATCTTTAAGAAATTCCAATATAGCCATGATACTTTCTCCTCCTTTTTCTATTTATTTAATTCCAACAGTGTTGGTAGTACATCCTCTTCAATCTTCTTTTTGTCAGCATAACTTCTAACCGTTACCACTCTTTTTCCTGCAGGAAATTGCTTTGCAAATTCCTCAACAGTTACGAAGATATCTGGTGATTCCCCTAGTGCTCCATTAAAGTCACTTGGTCTGGCATCCAATTCAATTCCATTTTTTTTTGCAAGCTGGGAAATTTTCATTGCTAATAAATTGCTACTACCAATCCCATTTCCGCAGACAGTAATTACTTTTATCATCTCAATTCCTCCTTACTTTCTTCTATAATTTTTTTAGCAAGTACAATAAATTCTTCTTCCGTTTTTGTTTCGATCAATTGATTGACTTTCTCCTCCTCATCAATCAAAAGTGATACTTGTTGTAGTAACTCTAAATGTTTTTGATTGTCATTTGTGGCTAAACAAATCACTAGAAAAACCTCCTTATCAGAGACTTCTTCGAAACAAATAGGCTTCGTTGACTTTAAAATACTAACGCCTATCCCCAGCGCTCCATCTTCCGGTCGAGCATGTGGCATAGCGACTTTTGGAACAATAATAATATAATCTCCCATAGTTAGAACGGTTTTAATCATTGCATCAACATAAGTTGGCAGAATAATTTTATTTAGTAACAAAGGTTTTGCTACAATCTCTATTGCTTCTTTCCAATCAATTTTTTGCTCAGTAAATGTTAGATAATCTTTCTTTAGATAATTGGCTATCATTGTCTCACCTCCCTACAAACACTATAATATAAACCGTTTTCAATATATAGTTTTCCTATTTCCAATTGAAACGGAATGACACTGCTCCATATTATTGAATTCGTTTCCATTTTTTTTGGAAATTATCGGATGCTATGTTCCTAATTAGATATGCTATGATGAATGAGATGAAGGGGGTGAGTTGTTCTATGAATGTGCTTTTATCGGATCGTTGTATTAGTATTTTCAGAACCATCTATGAAAATGAACTGACACCAATTGATTTCCTAACCGAAACTTTTCAGGTATCTAATCGAACTGTTCGTAATGATATTGTTGTCATTAATGACTATCTAGCAAAATTTCAATCAGAAATTTTGCTTCAAAGGAACAAAGGATACTTTATCGAAAATAAAGAAGTCCTTCGTCCAATTTATGATTCATTAATCCGAAATTCACAAACAAATGTGTCGACGGAAACCTTGGAAAACCGGATTTTTCTTACGACAGTATTCTTACTGAATGCGAATACGTATGTTTCAATGGATAATTTATGTGCCTACATCTATGTCAGCAGTTCTACAATGGTGACGTATTTAAATACAATCAAAAAACAGATGCAGCCATTTCACATAAAAATTGTATCAAAAAGCAATTTAGGCTATAAAATTGTTGGTACTGAACAAGATATTCGAAGCTACATTTTTGAAGTATTGGTTTCAAAAAACCATCCGGATTATGTAGCCTCTTTTACAGATTTTGAATCAACACTATTTAACGAAGTAAATTTGCCGGATTTATACGATATTGTTCTCTTTTTCTTTCCACCAACTCAGTATAAGTTTAATGACTATTATCGAAAGAACATGGTTATCAAAACAGCAATCATGATAAAACGAATCATTGAAGGTCATACGATTTCAATTGAAGAGAACGAGTATAATTATGATTATGCGAATTCAATCGTCATCAATATGATTACTGAACTCGAGGATCTCTATCAAATAACTATTGATGATGCCAATATTCGTTGGCTAGTCTCACAAATTTTTTTAGAATTAATCAGCCAGTCGAGTGTTCAATCCATTTACTCGACAGAAAAATTTGAGCAAATCGTCAATGCATTGATTCAACAGATATCCTTCAATTTTGGATTGGATTTGTCCGAGGACTTTGTTTTGCAGGACGACTTGATTAAACATTTAACCAGTTATTTACCAAAAAAAGAGAACAAAAAAACCCCCTTACTTGGCGTTATTAAGAAAAAATATGCTTATGCTTTTGAAATTTGTTTATCCACAATCAAAAACCTTAATCTGTTAAAAACTTACGATTTAAATGAAGACGATATAGGATACATTGCTATTCATATTGCTGCGTCAATAGAACGTCAAAATAAAAATCAAAGTTCACAAATACGTACTGCAATTATTTGTGGACAAGGCTTCTCTACTAGTAGATTACTAGAAGCTATCATCATGAAAAAGTTTGAGAAACAAATAAAAATTATTAAAATTATGTCCTATGCTGAATTCAAAGCTCAACCCTTAGATGGGATTGATTTAATTATCTCAACCATTCCTTTAAAAAATCATTCAATCCCAGTAGCGCACTTTGATTTCTTAAAGCTTACAAATAGTATCACCCATATCCAAACGATTATTCATAACTATCAGCAGAAGCAAACCTATTTAAACGATTTATTTTCAGAAAAATCGTTTCTTGTCCTAAATAAACCAATGGAAAAAAAAGAAGCACTCATTCGACTATTAAAAACGACAGAATATGATACCGAGAAACAAACGGCTATCATAGAAAAAATAGAACAGCGAGAAGCACTTTATCCTACTGATATTAGTCAATATATTGCCATTCCCCATATTATTGATCAGGTGATTCAACAATCAAAAATTTTGGTATTAATCAATCCTTGTTCAATCAAATGGCAAGACAACAATCATGTTTCCATTCTTTTTTTAATGCTTGTTTCTCCTAACGACAAACATAAACTTCAGCTTTTTATGGAGTGGGTATCTGACATTATCGATGATGATCAAAGACAAAGAAATCTTCTAGAGCTTAAACATTTCTCTCAATTTCTTGAATTCGTAGCTACTCCATCTTCAATGGAAAACTAACTTAAAAAGCCAGAACAAAACGACCGGTTCAGCGGTGGTTCTGTTCTGGCTTTTGTGTGTTGTCATTATGAACTACTGATAGGTTTATAAGTAGTCATTGCTAAGAAATGGATTGCAACGATTGCCAAAGGGCTAAGTTTCGTTGGTCTATTCTTCTGGTTGGCTTGGTGCAGTGTATTCTTTCGTCCGAAACATCAGGAAAAAGAGGACGAAGCTCACTAGGCCAAAACTGAAAAACAAGAGATTGGTTTGTTGAAAGGCATCTTTGATATCGGCTTGGCCACTGGAAATCAAAGCTACTACCGCGGTTCCGACTGAGCCCCCATATTGGTTCATCATTTGAAACAATGCCAGCGCATGCGGGCCATCTTCTTTCTTTAGGTGAGCGATTGTGGTTGTTTGAATATTGCCAAATGCCATCACGCGACCAAAGGAGAAGACCACATAGATGATGGTTAAGAGGACCATTCCTAATGAGTGGGCCAAGAGACACATCACCAATAGACTGATCGTAAATAGCAAATTGCCGAGGTATAACGGCAGCTTGGCCCCTCTTTCATCGTATAGTTTTCCAAACCAAGGATTCAGCAGTGCCGCAAAAAGTGAGCCTGGTAATAAGGCAAAGCCGGCTAAGATACTGGATACACCAAACCCAAGTTGCAAATAATTGGGAATGAGATAATTGCCGCCGATGTTGGCAAATTGCAATAAGACAAATGGGATGATTGCTAGTAAAAAGACCGGTTTTGCGAACAGGCGAATATTTAAAAATTCGCGTTTGCTCGTGAGTGACTTCCAGATGAATAGCCCCAGTGATACGACAAAAGCAAGCAAAACAGGAACATTGAGTTGCCCTGTCTCTAATTCTGAGACAACAACTAGACTCGTGGTCAACGCACTGGCTAGTAGCAAAAATTGCCAGACATCGAGCTTGGCGGTTTTGTCAATGGGTTCTTTTTTTTCGAAGCTGGTGATGCCGAGGAAAAAAGAGACGGCGACCAAGAGCAACGTTAGGAAAAAAATGGCGCGCCAGCCTAGTGAGTCCACGAGCAAACCGCCATAGGTTGGGCCGATGGATGGTGCGATGGATACAACCAATGAGCCAAAGCCCATCCACGTGCCGAGTTTGGCTAAGGGAACTTGTTCCAAAATAATATTAAAAGTCAAAGGTAAGGCAATACCAGCGGCGATGCCTTGTAAGACGCGAGCCACCAATAAAATGGCAAAGGTCTGGGCAGTGCCGCCTACGAGTGTGCCAAGCACAAAAATGCCGACGGATGCGAGAAAAAGTTGGCGTTCTGAAAACCGACGGCGTAAGTACGCGGAGAGGGTCATCATGATGGCAACCATTAATAAATAAATGGTCGTGACCCAAGCGAGGGTTTCCATACTGACCTCGAAGATTTGGCTCAATTTCGGGAAGGTCACATTCATGGCTGTCTCGCTCATAATGCCGGCAAAGCCCATTAAAGCGGCGGCCACAATCATTTTGACGACTTGCTTAGGTACGGTTGTGGTGGGTTGTGTCATAGTCGTTTGCGACTCCTTTCAAGAAACGTTCAATCACGGCTTGTTCTGATGAATTGAAGGCAGCGATTAAGCGTTGATTGTCTTTTTGAATAAAGGTTTGAATGGCGGTGACATAGGTCTGACCGCTCGGGGTGATGCTTAGGTATTTGTTCCGTCCTTCTGCTTGGCGGGTAATGATGGCCCGCTCTTCCATGCGTTTGATGATGACGGACATGGTTGATTTTTTGACGCCAAACTCCGTAGCTAGTTCATTTTGGGCGACAGGGCGATCTTGGTGTTCCGCTAAATAATTCAACACGCTCATTTGCGTGCCGGTCAGTTGGTACTGCTGGGCAAAGGTATCCATCTCACGTGACAGTTGGATACTAGCTATTTTTATCCATTTTCCGAAATTCATGGCCGACTCCTTTCATAGTTAGCAACCTAACCATTCTAATGGAAGGTTGACGATTGTGCAACTTTTTCGGATTCTGGTAAAAGAATTGGTTTTGGCAAGCACGTCAGAAAGCAAACACAGCCCCTCCCCACACAGAAACGAGGTGTGGACAAGAGCTGTGTTCCGTTGCATGTATCCAGATGGAATCTGGTTGTCACTAGTCCGAACGACCTGGCTTAGTGTGTCGTTCCGCCAATGATTTTCAAATCTTCTTTGCCATCAAAGGCCACCATTTGAGCGATAGCGGCCGTTAAGCCGGCAACAATGTTTTCCAAACTCATGGATGGGGTATTCGGACGAGTTAGGACTTGTTCCGGTAAAAAAGGCACGTGCATAAAGCCTGCTTTAACCTTAGGAAAGTCCGTGTGAGTCAAATACAAGCATTGGTACATGATGTGGTTGCAGACAAAGGTTCCTGCTGAATTGGAGACCGAAGCGGGAATGCCGGCTTCTTTCACGGCCGTTACCATGGCTTTGACTGGGTGTTGTGTAAAATACGCATTGGCCCCCTCTGCTTGAATGGGAACATCAATGGGTTGTTGGCCTTCGTTATCGGCAATGCGGGCATCATCGACATTGATGGCCACGCGTTCAAAGGTTAAGTCGAAGCGTCCCCCTGCTTGACCGACTGCTAAGACATAGTCGTAGTCTTTTTTTTGCAGTTCTTCTTTGACGACCGCTGCACTTTTGTGAAAAACAGTCGGAATTTCTAATTTGGTGATTGCTGCTCCTGCAATGGTATCTGGTAGGCGTTTGACAGCCTCAATTGCTGGATTGGTTTGGTCTTCACCAAAAGGATCAAAGCCCGTTACTAAAATATTCATCGTTGTGTTCTTCCTTTCTTTTTACTAAAAAGCCCAGAAATACATTAAGACAATATGAACCAAAATCATCAGTGTCGCCATGGGTGCTTGCTCTTTGATGACGCCATAAGGGTTCTTCATTTCCATTAAAGAAGCAGGCAATGCATTGAAGTTCGCAGCCATCGGGGTCAATAAGGTTCCACAATAGCCAGCGGTCATCGCAAGCGCTCCAGCGATGGCTGGGTTAGCACCTTGCGCAATGACAAATGGAATACCGATACCGGCAGTAATGACCGTAAAAGCCGCAAAGGCGTTGCCCATAATCGCGGTAAACAAGACCATGCCTAAGACATAAGCTACGACGCCAAAGAAGCGACTCCCCTCTGGTACGACCCCGCCGATTGCATCCGCAATGACTGTCCCTACGCCAGAGATTGAAAAAATCACGCCTAATGCCGCTAAAAGTTGAGGTAGGACCCCAGAAGTCCCCATGGATTGGATCATTCGATCACTTTCAGCCATCGTTGCTTTGAATGATCCGCGAAAAATAAGCCATGCAAAGACCGTTCCGATCACCGCAGCGAACCCAATGGCCACTTTGCTGGAATCGGGAATAAATTTTGCTAAGAGCATCGAAACAATTGCCAAGCACAATACAGGGAAAAAGACCCAGTTGCGGTAGCGTTTGGCATTGGCTACGAGTGCATCCATCGAAAAATTCGCAAATTTGCCGACTTCAAACTGATTGATGATGGTCACAATTCCTAAAAAGACAACCAGTACTCCCGAAACAACGGTCGGTAATACCTTGCCAAGAGCAAATAAAAGCCCCAAGTCTAACCAGAAAAGGCCCGTACCTATCCGCTTTTGATTGGTTTGGTCTGTGAAGGCTTTGTAGGAAGTGTAACCCAGTTGGAGGCCAATTAAAACGTAGAAAAATTCTAAGACATTGTCCCAAAACGTTGGTGTAGTCATCGCTTATTTGTCCCCTTTCTGTGCATATTTTTTCTTTAGTTGACGATCGTAATAGACATTGTTCAATGCCCCGAAAACAATCATGATGACCGCAACGGGAATAGATGCTTGGGCGATGTCCCAACCAGAAATCTTGTAGCCCAGTGAATCAAGCGTGCTGGCAATCAATAAGACGCCTGAAGAAGCCAAGAACGTATTTTGTCCATAGAAGTTCCCGTAATTTTCCATCGCTGCGGATTTGGCTTTGATGGTTTCTTTTTCCTCTTCCGTGATTTCCCCATACTTCGCTTCAGCAGCTGCTTCAGCCATTGGTTGTACCAACGGACGGACAAATTGGGGATGTCCGCCTAAACGAATCGAAAACAGGCCTGCTACTTCACGAATAATTAAGTAGATGGTCAAAAATGTCCCCGTGGTTAAGCCTTTGATCTTTTTGATTAGCATGACGGCTTGTTCTTTTAAGCCGTGGCGTTCTGATAAGCCAATCAATGGTAGGGTAATAAAGAAAATGGTGACCAACCGTTGATCAACAAAGGCTTGACCCAAATGTTGTAAAAATTCGACTGGGGTAATCCCAGAAACAAGTGCTGTTGCAAAACCGGCAATAATAACGACTGCAATGGTGTCTAGTTTCAATACAAACCCGACAACAATAATCACAATCCCGATTAATTTTATCCACTCCATATTTGATCCCTCCTTACGAATGTCTGCCATTCGTTGGTTTCATCTTAGGACAAAATTTGTGAACTTTCAATAACGAAAGCAATGTTTTAGTTGTTTTTCTGAATGTCTTTCTTTTTTTCTTTTCAAACATACCCTCTTTTCGTATCTTATAGTACACTAAAGAGACAAAGCGGTATGTAGGAGGTTTGTTACATGTTTTCTCTCTTGAAGTATGCAAAAGAGTACCGGAAGCAATTAATCTTGGGTCCGGTCTTTAAATTTTTAGAAGCGGTCTTTGAATTGATTCTGCCGTTTCAGATGGCTCGTTTAATTGACGAGGGCATCAAACAAAATGATTGGCCCCGGGTGGTGCAAATGACCGTCTGGATGGTGGCGATGTCTGTGATTGGTTTGGCCTGTGCGTTGATTTGTCAGTATTTCGCATCCTTTGCTTCTCAAGGATTTGGGACTGAGTTACGGAATCAGTTGTTACGAAAAATCAATCAGCTTTCCCATGAAGAATTGAATCAATTTGGGACGGATACGCTGATTACGCGCATGACCAATGATGTGAATCAATTGCAGCTGGCTTTGGCGATGTTGATTCGTCTGGTCGTCCGAGCGCCTTTTTTGAGTGTCGGAGCGATTTTGATGGCGTTTGTCATTGATTGGCAAGCTGGGTTATTGTTCTTGCTCGTGTTGCCTCTCTTTTGCTTGGTTCTCTATTGGATGATTACCCGCTCCGTGCCAATGTATAAAAAAGTCCAACAACGCTTGGATGCGCTGAATGAGTTGGTGTCCCAAAATTTAAGTGGGGTGCGGGTGATCCGCGCGTTTGCCCGAACCGATCAACAAAAACAAACCTTTCACGAAGCCACCGATGCATTGAATGATACGTATGTTCGCGTGGGCAACTTGCAAGCGTTACTGACGCCTGCGACGACGTTATTGATGAACGTTGGAATTATTGGGCTTTTTTATCTAGGTGGGTGGAAAGTCAATGCGGGACACCTGCAACAAGGGCAATTACTCGCGCTCGTGAATTACATGAATCAAATGTTGCTAGCGCTGATAGTTGTTTCCAATCTGGTGGTAATCTTCACGCGGGCTGCGGCTTCCGCGGAACGAATCAATGAGGTGCTAGCCGTTCAGCCAGCCATTGTCGATCGTGGTGCTGCTCCGACTGAAACACTAAAAGGCGGACTGGCTTTTGAGAAAGTTTCGTTTCGCTATGGCCCCAGCTATGGTTTGGCTTTGTCCGATATTTCCTTTACGGTAAAACCGAACCAAACCATTGGACTGATTGGCCCAACAGGTAGCGGTAAGTCTACTTTAACGCAATTGATTCCCCGGTTTTACGAAGCATCAGCTGGTCGGGTCTTACTGGATCAGCGACCTGTCGCAGATTTTTCGTTGACCACCTTGCGCACACAAATTGCGATGGTCCCTCAAACGGCCGTCCTCTTTCATGGCACGATTCGCGAAAATCTCCAGTGGGGCAAAGCCACTGCTTCCGATGATGACTGTTGGCAAGCCTTAGCGATTGCTCAAGCAACCGATTTTGTCCAGTCCTTGCCGAAGCAGCTGGATACCCTTATTCAAGAAGGGGGCAAAAACTTTTCTGGTGGGCAACGCCAACGGTTAACCATCGCGCGAGCGGTCATTGCCAAACCCGCCATCTTGATTCTTGACGACTCCCTCAGCGCATTGGACTACAAGACGGATTTAGCGTTGCGGCGTGCTTTGCAAACCCAACCAGGTACCGTCCTGATTATTTCACAACGAGTGCGCTCCATTCAAGAAGCCGACCAAATTTTGGTGATGGATAACGGCCGCTTATTGGCTCAAGGTACCCATGAGGAACTCCTTGATGCTTCTTCAGAATACCGAGAAATCGTCCAATCACAAGCGGAGGTGACCGACTAATGCAACCAAGAAAAACAGATTTTTCTGCGTTTCGCCCGTTTCTTCCTTATTTACTCAAGTATCGAAAAGAAAATATTCTGGCAATTGTGCTGGGCATTATTAATGGCCTAAGCGCGGTATTGATGAGCTTGGAAATTGGTCGGGCCATTGACAAAATGCTCGGCAAAGGACGTGTCGATTTTGGTGGTTTGACCCGTGAATTGCTCCTGTTTGCTGGCTGTATTTTGGTCAATGTTGTCAGCCAGTGGTTGATTCAACGACTAGGCAATCGCGTCGCCTATGGGGCGGCTACGCAATTACGAAAGGAAGCCTTTGATCATCTGAATCGCTTGCCTTTGCGCTATTATGACCAAGAAGCACATGGCAGCATCGTTAGCCGCTTTACCAATGACATCGACGCCATTTCCTTAGCCGTCTCCAGTGTCTTCAACCAACTCTTTTCTGGAGTAGCGGTGGTCTGTCTCGCTTTGGTCTTGATGTTACAGATGAGCCTGACCTTAACTTGGGTCGTGTTGCTGTCGACGCCCATTATCTTTTTCGTCAATTGGAGTGTGGCCCGTGCTTCGCAAGCCAACTTTGCCGCGCAACAAAAAAGCGTCGGGGCCATCTCTAGTTTTATTAGTGAAATGGTCGGCAACCAAAAAATTGTCAAAGCCTTTCACCGAGAAGCACGTAACCAACTGATTTTTGAAGAAATTAACGAAGAGCTCAATCAAGTTGGCCAAAAAGCCCAATTCTCCTCTTCGCTGACCAATCCGCTCTCACGTTTTGTGGACCACTTAGCCTATGTCGCTGTCGGCTTTGCGGGTGGCTGGTTAATGCTTAAAGGAGAAACGGCTGTAACGATTGGTATCATCTCCAGCTTTACGATTTATGAAAGTCAATTTACCAAACCGTTTATTGAAATTTCGGGGATGATTACCCCAATCCAAACGGCCCTCGCTGGCTTAAGGCGCACCTTTGATTTGATGGGGCAACCAGTGGAAGAGGATCAGCCTTTGTGTCCAGCTCTGGCTACCGTCCAAGGCGAAATTGCCTTTCATCAAGTGGCCTTCTCGTATTCACCTGATCAGCCCTTGATTCGCGACTTTGATTTTACGGCCTATCCTGGCGAAACCGTCGCGATTGTCGGGAAAACTGGGGCGGGGAAATCAACCTTGGTGAATTTGCTCATGCGTTTTTATGAAGTGACCAGTGGACAAATCACCCTCGATGGGCAACCCATTGCGACCGTCAACCGTGATCAATTGCGGCGGAAATTTGGCATGGTTCTCCAAGAAACATGGCTCTTTGATGGAACCATTCGCGAAAACTTGGCATATGGGCGCCCTGAGGCAAGTGACGAAGAACTCTATCAGGCCTTGAAAAAAACGTACATGTACGATTTTGTGCAACGCTTGCCTGAAAAACTGGGCACCCATTTGGGGAGTCAGCGCCTCAAAATTTCAGATGGGCAGCGGCAACTCCTGACCATCGCTCGTACCATGGTTAGTCAACCCGATTTGTTGATTTTAGATGAAGCAACTAGCTCAGTTGATACGCTAACTGAAGGCAAAATCCAAGCCGCTTTTCTGGAAATGATGAAAGGCCACACGAGCTTCGTGATTGCCCATCGCCTCTCCACCATTCGCAACGCGGATAAAATATTGGTGATGGATCAAGGCCAAATTGTCGAACAAGGCACCCATGAAAGCTTGCTCCAAGCCAAAGGATGGTACTATGAGTTGTACCATGCCCAATTTGAAGACTAATCGCTTTTTACTTGATACAAAAAAAGCCTGCCAACAGAACACTCTCTGTTGACAGGCCTTTTTTAAATTACTCTCATGAATGGCGCTTCTGCGACAGTTTTTGTTACTGTGCGAAAAGACCCAAAGCTTGTTTCCATGTTAATACCCGTTTGACTGCTTGATTTAACTCACTTTCGCTATATTGTCCTGCTTTCACGGCTTGAATGACGTACGGAATTTGTGTGGCATAACTTGAAGACATGACCAAATCATTGCCCGCTTGCAAGGCCTTTAAACCCGCTTCTTCTTGACTAATGAAGTCCGCTAACCCTGCCATATCCATATCATCCGTCATAATCACGCCTTGAAAGACCAACTCTTGCCGCAACAACCGGTGAACCGCGGGCGAAATCGAGGCCGGTTGCGTGGCATCGATACTGGTGACAATGTTGTGATTCACCAAGACACTGTCAGCCCCAGCTTCAATCCCTGCTTTAAAGGGCAAAAAATCCGACTGACGTAACTCTTCCAGTGAGCGAGTATCAGTCACAATCTCCACATGTGAATCCCGGTTGTTCCCATAGCCTGGAAAATGTTTTAACGTCGAGCCAACGTGTTCTTCTTTTAACGTCTGCACCACGGTTTTCACATATTCACTGGTCGTCTGTGCATCCATTCCCAATGTCCGGTCATAGATGAAGGCTTGCGGATCAGTCGCCACATCCGCCACCGGAAACAGCCCCGTCTGAATTCCAAAGGCTTTTAAAATTTCACTTTTGCGCTGAGTATCAGCAACAATGCCTGCTAAGCCACTTTCTTGGTAAATGGTCTGCGGTGATTCAAAGGGGGTTTTCACTAAATTGGTATTGCGACTAATGCGCGTCACCGTCCCCCCTTCTTCATCTGAACCAATTAGTAGTGGAATGCTACTGGCCGCTTGATAAGATCGAATTTTGCCTTTTAACCCCTCAATCGATTCCTTGTCCACATCCCGACCAAACAACACATATCCTCCTAAGTGGTACTCCTGAATGTCTGCGATTTGATTCGTTTCTGGGACGCGGACAAAAAAGAGTTGCCCGACTTTCTCTGCCAAACTCATCTGACTGAGTAATTCGTCCACGGTTTGTTTTGACACATCCGTTGCCAAAAATCTATAAATATTCCTAACCAACTATAAAAGTTGTCAGATTTATGTTTATTTCCTGTTTCTACGTGTCCGATTTTGCCACTTGCTCGCTAC
>NZ_JBHUMO010000039.1:69811-82568 GCF_042685105.1 Enterococcus camelliae
CCTATTCAAACGGAAAATTGGAGGGAAAGAATAACCTCATCAAAGTAATCAAAAGAATTGCTTTTGGATTTCGGACTTTTCGTCATCTTCGGATGCGTGTCCTGATTCAACAGAACATCTGTGAAATCATTTAATAACGCAAAAAAGGAAATGCCGAAGCATTTCCTAACATACGATTTGAGCAAAACAACAGCAATTGACAAAGAGCCCTCATTTGTGCTGATTAATTGCTTCTTTTTTTGTTAATTTATAAGAATTTTAGTCTTGATGTACGCTGGTTTCATCAAGTTTGTTGGCATCCATACACTTTGACCAAATGACGGCTTTTTTCTGTTCAAGTGACTGAGGAACGTCGAGAATTCGTTGGTTGCTACTGCCACGAAATTGAAGGGATAAATCTCGCTTGGCAAGTTCAAAGCGGCCATCAACCAAAACATCTAATTCAGCCAATAAATCAAGTTTGTCTTGCGATTCGAGCAATAGTTCTTCAAAGGTATACCCACTCCAAGACCAGATATCTTTTTTCTGTCCGAAGGTATCACGAACAGCTCGAACGACTGTTAAGCAAACCGCGGTATTTAAAAATGGTTCGCCACCTAAAAGTGTGAGCCCTTGCACATAATCATGGTTCAAATCAGTTAAAATGGTTTCCAATAACGCCTCATTAAAGGGTTGACCATAGTGGAAATTTTGAACAGCTTTATTAAAGCACCCCTCACATGCAAAGAGACAACCACTGACATATAAGCTATTGCGAACACCTTCACCATCAACAAAGTTAAATGGTTTGTAATCGGCGATATATTGTTGACTATATTCGCTAGAAAGCCATTCTTTTGGTTTGGGATTTCGCATTGTTCGCACTCCTTTTTACTCTACATATTTTTGACTCTAGAAGAAATTTCTTTATGACGGCCATGGACCATCGGACGGGCTTGTGGGTTTCCTAAATAGCCACACGTTCGTTTGACAACATCACAACTTTTTGGATCATGATTGCCACATTGTGGGCATTCAAATCCGCGCTCGGTTGGGTTGAAGTCACCCTCAAAACCACATTCATAGCAATGATCAATAGGAGTGTTGGTTCCAAGGTAACCCACTTTTGAATAGGCATAGTCCCAAACTGCCTCAAGAGCCTTAGGATTTTGTTGCAAAACGGGGTATTCACAATAATGAATGAAGCCGCCAGAACAATATTTAGGGTAATCCATTTCAAAGGCAATTTTTTCAAACGGTGTTGGGTTTTTCCGTACATCATAGTGGAAGCTGTTGGTATAATATTCTTTATCTGTAATATCTTTGACCAAACCAAACTTTTCTGTATCTAAGCGGCAAAAGCGATCAGTCAAACTTTCACTTGGGGTCGAATACACGCTGAAATGGTAATCGTATTCGTCAGACCAAGCATCCGCATGCTCTTTTAAAGATTTCACAATTGCTAAGGTAAACTCTTTGGCACTCGGAGTATGTTCCCATTGACCACCATAAAAAGCGGTCGCTGTTTCATAAAGTCCAATGTAGCCCAAAGAAACAGTTGCTCTCCGATGACGGAAGAGTTCGTCAACGGCTTGTTCTTTTTGCAGTCGTTTTCCAAATGCACCATACATATAGAGAATAGGGGCATTGGCGGGTGTAGCTTCCTTGCAACGTTCCACGCGATACACTAAAGCATCTTTGACAATGCTCATTCGTTCCTCAAACAACTCCCAAAATCGTTCCTGATCTCCATGAGCTTCTAGCGCAATTCGAGGGAGGTTGATGGTGACAACACCCAAATTCATCCGGCCAACATTGACTTCCTGGCCAGCTTCATCTTTCCACCCTTGAAGAAACGAACGACAGCCCATAGGTACTTTGAAACTGCCAGTCAGCTCAACAATCTTGTCGTAATTTAGCACATCTGGATACATTCTCTTCGTAGCGCATTCTAAAGCAAGTTGTTTGATATCGTAATTTGGATCGGCCGGATGCAAGTTGACCCCATTTTTTAAGGTGAAAATTAATTTTGGAAAAATGGCGGTGCGGTGCTCACTACCTAATCCGTTTATTCGAATTTGTAAAATTGCTTTTTGAATTTCTCGTTCAAACCAACTTAGACCTAAGCCAAAGCCCAAAGAGGTAAAAGGAGTTTGACCATTCGAAGTGAAGAGGGTATTGATTTCATATTCGAGACTTTGCATCGCATCGAGAATATCTTTTTGGGTTTTCTTCTTCGCAAAGGCTTTTTGTTTTGCTTCTCCATCAATCCATTCCTGCGCGTCTGCTAAGTGCTTTTGATAGTTTAATTGCGCAAAAGGAGCCAATAGTTCATCAATTCGATCGGCTGAACAGCCTCCATATTGACTAGAAGCAACATTGGCAATAATTTGAGAAATTTGGGCAGTTGCGGTTTGAATGGATTTTGGTGACTCAACTTCTGCATTTCCCATTTTGAATCCTTCGTTCAGCATGCTGTGAAAATCAATCAAACAACAATTCGTCATCGGAGCGTATGGATGGTAATCCAAATCATGATAATGAATGTCCCCTTTTTGGTGGGCATTGGCTACATGAGGAGGCAGCATCTTTAAGCCAATTGATTTGCCCACAATCCCAGCAGTTAAATCACGTTGGGTATTGAAGACATTGCTATCTTTATTTGCATTTTCATTGACGACAGTCTGTTCCCGATTTCGTAATTTATCGATGGTGACATTAATATCTAAGGCTTGTTCACGTTGCAGATCTCTTTGAGAACGATAATGGATATAGTGTTCTGCTAGGTTATAGAGATGATTCTGGAGCAAAATGTGTTCTACGATATTTTGAATTTCATAGATTTTGACATTTTTTTTGAATCGATCAGCAATTTCTTGATTAATTTGGTTGACAATCTGCAAAATCAATTGGTGATCAGCGACCCCTAACGGACCATCGACTTGCTTTTTGGCTTTCAGTAAAGCATCATAAATTTTTTGATCATCAAAGGCAACAAAGCGTCCATCACGCTTGACAACGCTCATTTTTTTTAAGTGATTATGAACGATGGAATCTTGTTCATCTTTTCTTTTAAGGACCATCATTTTTGCTCAACTCCTTTTTTCTTCTCATCTATCATAAAACAATAACAATGCGAATACAACAAGATATTGAATTATTTTTTTGTTGACATACTATATATAGTGTGTAAAAGGAATTATTTTCTTTGAGTTATAAATCAATGTTCATGTGAATAAATGCGTAAAACCTAACCTGATGGAAAAGAGAGAAGGGCAAAAGATGCTTAGTGATAGCAGAATAGATATTGTAAAATGGTAAAGATAAGTGGCGGGGTGTGAGGAAATGTATCGTCTATTGATAAGATATAGTACAATAGAAATACAAAAAAAGGAGGACAAGAATCATGCCAACAATGATGAATGTTCGCTATTTATCAAAATCATATGGGACTCGGTTTAATCGTACAAAGGTCCTCGACAACTTATCGTTCAGCGTTGAAAAAGGAGAGTTTGTGGGAATTATGGGACCAAGTGGCGCTGGGAAAACAACACTTATGAATTTATTGGCAACGATTGATGCCCCGACATTAGGTTCAATTACGATTGCCGGCCAAGAAACCACAAAGATGACGGATAAAGAACGCAGTGATTTTCGCAGAAAACAGATTGGCTTTATTTTCCAAGATTATAATTTACTGGATACTTTATCGGTTAAAGATAATATTTTACTACCGTTGGCCATTGATCGAACACCCGTGAAGGAAATGAATCAGCGACTTGAAGAAATTAGCCATCTCTTGGGCCTTGCGCATTTATTAGCTCGTTATCCCAATGAGCTATCAAACGGCCAAAAACAACGGGTGACAGCTGCAAGAGCGATTATTAAACGCCCGAATGTTGTTTTTGCCGATGAGCCAACCGGAGCCCTTGATTCGAAGGCAGCCACAGAATTATTACGTTATTTAACAGAAGTGAATCATCAAGAAGATACTACCATTTTGATGGTTACCCATGATCCATTTACAGCTAGTTATTGCAATCGAATATTATTTATCAAAGATGGGGTCTTCTTTTCAGAAGTTGTCAAACGCGGCTCCCGCAAAGAGTTTTTTGACCAAGTAATCGATATGCAAGCAACGATTGGTGGGGGAGGAAGAATGAATGCTCACTAAGCTTTTGTTGCGAAGCTTTTCTAAGCAAATGCGGACCTATTTTGTCTATTTTGTTTCAATCTTGATTGCCGTGACTATTTTCTATTCATTTGGTGCGATGACATATGATCAACCAATTATTCGTAGTGTTAAACAAGATGTTCAATTAGCTGGGGTATTAAGAGTTGGCAATATCGTCGTCGCAACCGTTGTGCTGGCCTTTATGATGAGCGCCAATCATTTCTTCTTCCAACAAAGAAAAAAAGAACTTGGCATTTATCAATTATTTGGTATGAAGAAAATGCAAATTGTCCAGATGTTTTTATTAGAAACCATTCTATTAAATATCTTCTCTTTAGTGACTGGAATTATTACAGGCTTACTCTTTTCAAAATTGTTTACCATGATTTTAATTAAAGCCATGGGTTTGAATTTGGCAAGTGTTTTTTTTATTTCATGGGCATCGGTTCGCAATACATTGCTTGTCTTTGTTTTTGCGCTATTGATTACTTTTCTTCAAAATATCTGGCTTTTGCGTGGAAAAACATTGACTCAGCTACTTCAGCCTAATGCAGAATGGACGTATTCTTCAACTTATTGGAGCTTTAGTCGCAATATGCTTGCCTGTTTAGGGGTCATTTTTATTAGTGTTGGTTATTATTTGTCCATCCATTTTCTAGATATTCTCGACCGCTACATCGAGCAAACAGATGATTTTAGTGCAATTTTTTGGTTGCCCTTGCTTATTTTTTCATTATGCATTGTAGGAACGTTTTTCGTGTATGCCTATACCTTACCAAAAATCATTGATTTTTTTAGTAAGCGTGAAACGATTGAGTATCGCGCACTTTATGGATTTATTTTAGGAGATATTCGATTTCATATTCATAAAAGCTGGCGAATTCTTTCTTTTATTACCGTCATTATTGGATTTGCAGTATTATTTATTGGAGCAGCTTCCGGTTTATTTGCGCTTAGTTATCGTTTGAATGCGATGGAAAACCCGACGATGTTCCAAGTAACTCCGCAAAAAAAAACAGCCATAAAACAGTTAGTTAAGCAAGAGAATGGGAAAATAACCGCTGAGAAAAAAGTGAATTTCAAATTAACTGGTGTTTATTTAAAACAAAAACTGGCGCTTGTTGATCGTAAATTTGTAGGTCAATCGGATTTAGTTAATTTGGTTTCTTTATCTGAATACCAACAAATGCGCAAACTGCTTCCGGGTGCACCTCACATCCAACTATCATCAGATCAAGAGACTGTTTTTTTTAATCAAGATTTCTTAATTAGCCGCAGATTGTCTACATACGATCCGACTATCGAGCTATTTCAAGGAAAATCTCTTACGATGAAAGCTGTCTACGGAGACTATTTTGGCAACAATTTGTTGCGTTACAGTGAAAATATATTGGTGGTAACTGATGCCGTTTTTCAACAAATACCGGGTTATATGCATCAACTTGTTTACATGGATGCAACTGGCTTAAATCAAGCAAAATTTCAAACCATTTACGATAAGCAGATAAAAGAAGATTGGGTGGACCCTATCTATTTCAACGTGGAGTATAAAAAACAAAAGCTCACAGGTACTGTGCAAAAAGAAAAGTTAAAAGCGTCTGATGAGAATACTTACGATCATTATAGTGGAGAGTCTCTACGCTTAAGTAGTACCAATCGCTACCCGAGTATGCGTTTGGCAAGAAGAGAAGGGGGCTTGTTCATCTTTGTTGCGGTTTTTGTCGGAGGCATTATTTTGGTTAGTACGGCTTCCGCGCTAATTGTACGACAGTTTAGCCGAGCTGAAGACGAGAAGCAGACGTTTCACTTGTTAAAAGATTTAGGTATGCCCGAAAAGGAGATTCGACGAGCGATTTATCTATCCAATGCGGGAATTTTTTTCCCAGTCATTCTTTTAGCAACAACACATGGCTCCGTGGCCGTTTATACTGTTGTTCAATTATTTCCAAGTGCTAGTTATTGGCTCGTTTATCTATTTGGTTTGATTGCTATTTTCATCTTCAGCTTGTTCTACTTACTTTCTTCAGTGATTTCCATTCGCATTATTGAAGAATAAAAAAGTTGCTTCTTTTTCAATCATCCTTGAAAAGCGCCACTCCTAGGAGTGACGTTTTTTTCATATAACAAAAGTGTTAGTTTTCTTTTTGAAAATGACACCTAAATCAATGTTAGAAAGCAAAATAGGAGGCTAAAATAAGGCTAGAGTTGAAATGGAGGGAAGAAGATGAAAGAGAAGATAAGCAAACTTTGGTCAAAAAACTGGGTCCAATTCACTGGACGAACGCTTTTTTATTTTCTCGTTTTAATGCTCTTGATTTATCTTTATCATTATCGCAATATTCAAGGCGGTACCTTCATTTACAATGAGTTTTAGTGAGGTGAGTAACAATGAAGTTGTTATATGAAGAGATTGATAAAATTGCGATGAACCAACCGGATACTGTGGTCTATTTTGGAGCAGAGCAACATACTTATCGAGAACTAAAAGAACAGTCTGATCAACTGGCACACTATTTTTTAACGACCTTGTCAAATAGAGAGCCAATTGTTGTTTATGGGGGTCAGGAATTTGAAATGCTTGTTGCTTTTTTGGCAGCGATGAAATCGGGTCATCCGTATATACCAATTGAAACCAATACGCCAGAAGAGCGAATCGCTTTGATTCTAGACGTTGCAAAACCAACACTTTTCTTATGTGTAAACCGCCATCCTGCGGTTGAAGTACCTTGTCCGGTGGTAGCATTCAATCAAATCAAAACGAGTCATCTGAAACAGGAAGCGGCTATCCTCGATGGACTGACGTTAGATGAAACGGTTTATATTATTTTTACTTCGGGCACAACGGGTATTCCAAAGGGTGTTCAAATTAGTCAACGAAACTTATGGTCTTTTGTTCATTGGTCGCTAAAGGAATTGTCTATTCGTGAAGGGGATTGCTTTTTATCCCAAGCTCCTTTTTCTTTTGACTTATCTGTGATGAGCGTTTACCCAGCGCTACTTTCAGGAGGCGCTCTGGTTCCGATTGAAAAAGAAATAGTGGATGATTTTAAGGCACTTTTCACGTTGTTGCCGACCTTACCAATGAATGTTTGGGTATCAACACCCTCATTTATGGATATTTGTTTAATGGAACCTAGTTTTTCAGAGAAAGAGTTACCAAATTTACGTCTTTTTCTATTTTGTGGGGAAGAATTAACAAAAGAAACTGCTCAAAAATTGTTACAACGGTTTCCACAAGCACTTATTTACAATACCTATGGACCAACTGAGGCGACGGTCGCGGTATCCCAAATTCAAGTGACTTCTGAGTTGTTACAAAAGGTTGATCGAATTCCGATTGGTTATGTAAAAAAAGATACAACGGTGTCCATCATGGCTGACAATCAACTCCTTGCACCAGGGGAGATTGGCGAAATTGTTCTATCAGGTCCTAGCATATCCAAAGGGTACTTGAATAATCCAGCGAAAACCGAAGCGGCCTTCTTTCCCTTGAACGGCCAACCTGCTTATCGAACGGGGGATGCCGGGAAATTAATGGCTGATGGTCTTTTGTGTTATGAAGGGCGCATGGATTTCCAAGTAAAACTGCATGGGTATCGAATTGAATTGGAAGACATTGAACATCATTTAATGACTATTTCCTATATCAAACAAGCAATTGTGGTGCCAAAATACAAACAACATAAAGTCCAACAATTGGTAGCTTTTGTTGTGGTAACTCAGAATCCATTTGAAAAAGAATATGAATTAGCAAAGGCCATTCGCCAAGAGCTTGCAGAAACAGTCATGGATTATATGATTCCTCAAAAATTTCTTTTCCCTGAGCAATTGCCACGAACAGTTAATGGGAAAATTGATCGTAAACGACTGATGCAAGAGGTGAATCCATCATGACTTTTCCACATATGATTCCCTATGCTGAACCATTGTATTTTGTTTATTTGCTGCTTGCCCTTTTTCCTTTAGCTGTAGGACTGTATTTTGGTAAACGAATGCGATGGTATGAAGCGTTTGTAACAGTTTTGTTTCTTTGGATTAGTTTTGCTGGCGATTATTGGCACCAAGGAGTTGCCTTAATTGTCTATGTATTCTGGCAATGTTTGGTTGTCGGCCTTTATTTTACCCTTCGATCAAAGAAAAATCAGACCAGCGTTTTCTATCTGTTTGTTATTTTGGCACTGCTGCCGCTAGGGATTTCGAAGGTAAGTCCTTTCTTTAGAGATGGGCAACCTTCCTTATTGGGCTTTTTAGGAATATCGTATCTTACCTTTCGCTCGGTGCAAATGATTATGGAAATGCGCGATGGGATGATCAAAGAATACCATTGGTTGCATTACATTCGTTTCTTGCTCTTTTTCCCGACCATTTCTTCTGGTCCGATTGATCGATATCGTCGCTTTGAAAAAGAAGCCAACCAAACATCTACTCGTGAAGCATACCTTAATTTCGTGGAAAAGGGCGTGCATCGCCTTTTCTTAGGATTATTGTATAAGTTCGTTCTAGGGTACTTTTTTGGGAGTGTTTTGTTGCCAATCGTGGCCAAAGAATCCATTCTTAATGGGGGCATTTCATGGGCCCTGGTTGGCTATATGTATGTTTACAGTATGTATCTTTTCTTTGATTTTGCGGGGTATAGTTTGTTTGCTATCGCAACAAGTAATTTTATGGGGTATGACGTGCCTATAAATTTCAACAAACCTTTTGTTTCTCCTAATATCAAGGAATTTTGGAATCGATGGCATATGTCGCTGTCCTTTTGGTTCCGCGATTATGTCTATATGCGTTTGATGTTTGCATTGATGAAGAAAAAAGTATTCAAGAGTCGCATTGTTGCCTCAAATGTTGGGTATTTTACACTGTTCCTTTTGATGGGAATTTGGCACGGCTTAACGTGGTATTACATTGTTTACGGTATTTATCACGCAACTTGGATTTGTCTGAATGATGCCTGGATTCGTTTCAAAAAACGTCATAAAGAATTGCCATCTAATAAGTTTACACACGCATTGGCTGTTGTGGGAACCTTCCACGGCGTTTGCTTTAGCTTTTTACTATTTTCAGGATTTTTAAATACACTATTTTTCTTAAAATAAAAACAGAGGAAGATGAATAAAATGGAAGAAACCGTATTAACAATTTTAGAAGAACTAACCGGTACAGACGAAGTACGCAACAATTTGGATTTAGATTTATTTGGTGAAGGATTATTAGACTCGCTTGGAAGTGTTCAACTGTTAGTTGAATTAGAAGGCCAACTTGGTATTCAAGTCCCTGTTTCAGAATTTGACCGTGAAGCGTGGGCAACTCCACGTAAAATTATTCAACAAGCGGAAGTATTTAAAAACGCATGAAACATCGTCTTTTTACCATTTTTGGTCCCATTGCGTTGGCTTTGTTAATGGTTCTAGCCATTTTTTTGTCGCCGATTCATTTTACGGATAAAAACGAAAAGCTCTGGTCAAAGGCATCTAGTTCTATGTCCGCCAATGTTATCCGTGGCAATGCGATTAAAAATGGGGCGATTGCTTCTGGTGAGTATGTGCCTTTTTTCGGTTCTTCAGAATTAAGCAGAATTGATGCCTTTCATCCGTCTGTCTTAGCAAAAAAATACCAACGAGGTTATACACCTTTCTTACTGGGGGCGCCTGGTACTCAATCTTTGACGCAGTATATGATGATTCGTTCGCTCGGTAGCGAGTTAGCAAACAAAAAAGTGGTCTTTATTATATCACCACAATGGTTTGTCAAAGATGGCGTGAACAAGCAGTATTTTGATGCCTATTTTTCGGAAATTCAAACCTATCAATGGTTACTTTCCTTGAAGAAAATTGAGCCAGCAGACCAATATTTTGCTTCACGGTTAACAACCTATGAAAAGGTATGGCGAAGAAAAAATCTTTTCTCAATGCTAAAACGTGT
Source organism: Enterococcus camelliae (assembly GCF_042685105.1). Lineage (NCBI taxonomy): Bacteria > Bacillati > Bacillota > Bacilli > Lactobacillales > Enterococcaceae > Enterococcus > Enterococcus camelliae. The sequence goes on from NZ_JBHUMO010000039.1 coordinate 79,884, forward strand.
TGCTAATGGTGAACTACCGACGGAGCAACAAAAGAATTGGGCCTCTATTTCTTATCGAATGCTGAATCGTGAAGATGAACTATTCAGCCCGTTGGATATCATTAGCAAAAATCAGCAAATCCAGAAAGCCACGGCCGAATTGCCAAGTACTTACAGCAATGATGCTTTGACCCAGTTAGCGATTGAAAATGGTAAGCAACATACAACGAATAATCCATTTGATATTGACAATCAATTTTTTTCAAAGCGTTTAAAGAAGAAAGTAGCTTCATTAAAAGCATCGCAAATTCACTTTGATTATCAATATTCACCTGAATATTCAGATTTTCAATTGGTACTGAATCAACTTGCTAAAGAAAAAGCTGAGCCATTGTTTATTATTCCTCCTGTAAATAAAAAATGGAGTGAATATACCGGCTTATCCTTACAAATGCTTCAAGGGTTTAGTAAAAAAATCAACTATCAGTTAAGACAGCAAGGCTTTACCCATATCGCGGATTTTACGAAGGACGCGGATGTCCCGTACTTTATGTCTGATACGATTCACTTGGGTTGGTTAGGATGGTTGTCAGCAGATCGGTACATCAAACCGTTCTTAACGACAACTACGGCACAAAAACCAGACTATCAACTTTCGGATAGCTATTTTTCGCCACAATGGCAAGAAAAAAATCCAGCTACTCTTTCAGCAAATCAAACAAAATAAGTCAATTCCTCTTTTTCTTGCTTGCTCAAACCACTTGAGTGAGCAAGGAAGAGGTTTTTTTGTGAAAAAAAGCGGAACCCCATTTTCTTTTTAAAGAATTGTGGTAGCATATTTATAAAGGGGTGTGAAAAAGATGAAATTAACTGTCTTAGGATGTTTAGGCGCTTATCCGTATCAAGGTCAAGGAACAACCAGCTATTTACTAGAGGCCGATGACTTTCACTTATTAATTGATGCAGGGAGTACCACACTTGTTCAATTAGAAAAACAGTTGGATCCACTAGCATTGGATGCAGTTATTTTGAGCCATTATCATTTTGATCATATTGCTGATTTAGGGGTCTTGCAATACTATTGGCAATTGTTTCCAGGTAATAAAAAACAGCCAATTTTGCCAATCTATGGTCATGGTCAAGATGCGATGCATTTCAATGAGCTGACAATGCCAAACGTTTCAAAGGGGATTGACTATCTTCAAGAACAACCACTGGATCTCGGACCGTTTTCAGTTACCTTTTTGCGTACTGTCCACCCAGTTATTTGTTATGCTATGCGCTTTTTGGAAAAGAAGACTGGGAAAGTTTTCGTTTTTACGGGAGATTCTGGTTATTTGGAAGAACTCCATGAATTCGCTTCATCAGCTGATTTATTATTAGCAGATACCTATCTTTTTGAGGGGCAAGAGCACCATCCTGCCCATTTAACATCAAAAGAAGCAGGTCAACTTGCCAAACAGGCTAAGGCAAAACAGTTGATACTCACACATCTCCCACAAGTTGGTGACTTGGCGCTTTTGGTGCAACAAGCCCAACGAGCAGCAGGCATGGAAATTCCTGTTGGTCTAGCAAAAATAAGCCAAACATATAAAATTTAGGAGGAAGAGAACATGATTTTTGTACCAAATGAATTGACCGATCCACGTTTAAACTTAGCAATTGAAACCTTTTTGTTACAAGAAATGAAAACGGATGAACCGATTTTATTGTTCTATATTAACGAACCATCCATTATTATTGGAAGAAATCAAAATACAATTGAAGAAATTAACAAAGACTATGTGGATGAAAAGGGCATTCACGTTGTTCGTCGTTTTAGCGGTGGTGGAGCGGTATATCATGATTTTGGGAACTTAAATTTTAGTTTCATTATGCCTGACGATGGCAATTCTTTCCGCGATTTTGAAAAACTAACGAAACCAATAGTGAAAGCTCTAAATGAAATGGGTGTTGAAGGTGCTCGTTTGAAAGGCCGAAATGATTTGGTGATTGATGATATGAAATTTTCTGGTAATGCCATGTATGCAACCAATGGACGCATGTTTGCTCATGGGACCATTATGTTTGATAGTGATATCAATGAAGTGGTTAATGCCTTGAAAGTTCGCAAAGATAAGATTGAATCCAAGGGAATCAAATCAATTCGTTCACGTGTAACGAATATCAAACCTTTTTTACCTGCTGAAAAGCAAAAGATGACTACGAAAGAATTCCGGCAAGAAATTTTGTTGAAGATTTTTGGAGTGGATTCAGTTGATCAAGTAAAAACGTATGAATTAACCGATGCGGATTGGAAGAAGATCAAAGAAATTTCGGAAACCTATTACGCCAATTGGGACTGGAATTATGGTAAATCGCCAGAATTTGATATTGAACGGCGGAAACGTTTCCCAATAGGCTCAATCGAAGTGCGATTGAATGTCAAAGAAGGGAAAATTACTGGAGCAAAAATTTATGGAGATTTCTTTGGTTTAGGTGAAATTAAAGATGTAGAGGATGCGCTAGTAGGGACAAAATATGAAAAAGAAGCGTTAAAAGAAGTCGTTGATCAAATTGATGTCAAGAAATATTTTGGCAATATTGAAAACGAAGATCTGTTTGAACTGATATATTAGCGTTAACGCAACAAAGGTTGGTTTATTAAAGCGCCCCTCAAAAGTTAGCTGGTTAGTCTAACTTTTGAGGGGCGCTTTCTATTCTTTG
>NZ_JBHUMO010000039.1:82701-169788 GCF_042685105.1 Enterococcus camelliae
GATTAGATCTGTTTCCTTTTTCATTGGTGCTTGGAATGGGATATTGCGCGTTGTAAAACCAGTCTCTTCTTTAATCTTTGCTTCCGTTTCGGCGGAGCCATCCCAACCAATCAAAACGAATCCGGTTGGGCGTTGATTTTGTTTGCATGTTTCAATGTGATTTTTTAATTCATCTAACGTATTAATTGTAAAATGTTCATTTTCTTTGTTTCGCAGGCGAGCATTTTCCAATAGGCGTTTTGGCATAATCTGTAGTTGTTCTTGAACGAAAGCAAATAACTCCTCGAAAGGAACGGCCACTTTGCCATCAATATCGCGAATTTTTGCCATGACCTGTCCATTTTCCAAATCTCTTGGACCACACTCAATACGGATACATGCCCCTTTTAGTTCCCATTCATGGAATTTGAAACCAGGCGAATTTTCTGAGTCATCCAAGCGTACACGATAGCCAGCCTCGTTTAAAGACGTGTAAATGGCATCTAGTTTTTCAAGAATAGCTGGGTTCTTTTTCCATGGGCCAACGGGAAGCAATACAACCTGTGTAGGTGCTACAGTTGGCGGAAAGACTAAGCCATTCTCATCGCCATGAGTCATAATAAGTGAACCTAATAAACGAGTTGAGATACCCCAAGAGGTGGTATGCGCTAGGACATGTTGATTTTCTTTTGTTAGGTACGTAATATCAAATGCTTGTGCAAATTTGGTTCCCATATAATGAGAGGTACCGGCCTGAACTGCCTTGCCATCTTTCATCATTGCTTCAACAGAATAGGTATCCACAGCACCTGCGAAACGTTCAGATGGGGTTTTTTGACCTTTGTAGACGGGAATGGCTAAAAATTCTTCACACAGACGGGCGTATTCATCAAGAATGTTCATCGTGCGGCGACGTGCGTCTTCCTCATCAGCATGTGCCGTGTGACCCTCTTGCCAAAGAAATTCAGAGGTTCTCAAAAACGGCAAAGTTTTTTTCTCCCAACGAAAAACATTGGCCCATTGATTGATTTCATAAGGTAAGTCCCGATAGGAATGAATCCAATCGGAAAATGCAGAACCAATCATAGTTTCAGAGGTGGGTCTTAAGGCAAGTGGTTCTTCTAACTTTTCATTTCCAACTTCCGTTACCCAAGGTAATTCCGGTGCAAATCCTTCAATGTGATCGGCTTCTTTCATGAAAAAGCTTTTTGGAATCAACATTGGGAAATAAGCATTGCGAATATCTTGGCTTTTTAAAAATTTATTGAATTCTTCTTGAATATGTTCCCATAATTCAAAACCATCAGGACGGAAAATAATTGATCCGCGGACAGGTGAATAAGACATTAATTCCGCTTGTTGCACAGTTTGCAAATACCATTGTGTAAAATCATTTGTTTGTTCTGACATACAATCAGCTCCTTGTTTGTTGTACTAAATGAAGGCAAAAGAAAAAGCCTCTCATCCTCTTTCGAAAGGACGAAATGCTTTGGACATTCGCGGTACCACCTTTGTTGACTGCTTTTTAGCAATCCCACTTACCAGACGATAAGGAGTCTATTCCTATTGCTTTCACAATAAAACCATTGGTAGGTTCACAGGATGCACATGGTATCGAAGTTTCAGCCTAGCTTCGATTCTCTTTACGAAGGATTCCTGCTACTAGTCCAAATCCTGTCTTTAGACTACTCAATTGTCTGCCAAAAAGCAAGTCCTTTTCAAAAAAAGAATAGAAATTTGCAGTCTGATAGGAAAATTCGTATAATGGATTGATTCTATTTAAAGGAGAGACAAGCGAAAAATGAGAAACGAAATGATGCATCGACCGGTTGTGAAACCGGAGCTCGTTCACTACCTACGAACCCAACAAAAACCTTTAGATGGTGAGCTAGGACAAGTGGAACGCGAAGCGAATGAACAAGGTGTTCCCATTATTCCCCATGAAACAGTGGTATTTTTAAAATTTTTATTGGGTCAGATGAAACCTAAGCAAATTTTAGAAATTGGTGCAGCAATCGGTTTTTCTTCTAGTTTGATGGCGCAAACCATTACTGACGGACATGTGACTACGATTGACCGATACGATGTGATGATTGAGAAAGCCAAACAAACCTATAAACGTCTTCATTTAGAAGAGAAAGTGACTTTACTTGAAGGACAAGCTGCTGATATTTTGGCTGAATTGACTGGACCATACGATTTTATCTTTATGGATAGTGCCAAATCAAAATATATTACCTTTTTACCAGATTGCATACGATTATTAAAAAAAGGAGGTGTCCTAATGGTTGATGATATTTTTCAAGGGGGAACAGTTTTGGATCCAATCGAGGAGATTCCCAGAGGACGCCGAGCAATCCATCGGAAACTAAACCAATTTTTAGAAGTCATCAACCACCATCCAGATTTAACGACTTCACTTGTTCCATTGGGTGATGGGATTGCATTAATTACCAAAGAAGCTGATGACGTTCAAATTAACATAGAAGACTAATTTCAATTAATCTTTCTTTAAGGTTGACATGTTATCCTCCTTTTGAAAAGAGGGGAAAGCAATGAAAGGGATAACAGTTATAAAAGGATTGGTCCTACTCAGTATGTTGGGAGGGCTTCTAACTTTTTTCTCAAAAACGATAAACCATCAATCAAGTGATTCAACGAGTCAATATGCGACGAGCTTGGCTGCTACGCCATTAATTATGGTTCCAGGAACCGATGCCACGGTCAATCGATTTGATTCCCTCATCGATTCCTTGAAAAAAAAGATTACAGATATCGATGTGGTAAAAATAGAAGTAAAAACAGATGGAACATTAAAAGTAGAGGGGACAATGAGCGCAAAAACGAACCACCCGATTTTTGTGATTGGTTTTGAAGACAGTAGTGATCAGACGTTAGCCAAACAAAGTGGCTGGTTCCAACAAGCATTACAATACATTCAGACGCGTTATCAAATAAAAACATATAATTACCTTGGTCATTCAAATGGTGGTCTTGTGATAACGGAGTATTTAGAAAATCAGACAACGACAAATGATCCAACCCTTGGGAAATTGATGACATTAGGGACACCGTTTAATGATGTATCCTTTGACTATAATGAAAAAGAGGATACGTTTGATCAACCGAAAGTAGTGAGTGAGCAATTCGCTAGCTATTTGAAAAAAAATAATCAAATTCCTGAGGGGATCCAAATGATCAATGTCGTAGGAAAGGTTGCGGGCACCTATTCCGATGGGGTAGTCCCAATAACAAGTGTTCTAGCTGGTAAATTGCTCTATAACAATCTAGCCAGCTACCAGGAACTTATCATAACAGAGGATAGCCAACATAGTGCATTGGTTCAAAATGAGAAAGTTCAAAAAACAATTGAATCTTTCTTTTGGTAGGAATAATAAATAACAAAAATTCATTGACTTTCAAGAACGAATTCCCTATAATATTGTTTGTTGCTGAATTGTCATAGTAGCTCAGCCGGATAGAGCATCCGCCTTCTAAGCGGACGGTCGGGGGTTCGAATCCCTCCTGTGACGTAAAAGGTCGCTTATTTTTTCCTAATGAAAAAGCTTTTAGATAAGCATTTCATTAGGATTTTTTTTGTATTTTTTGTTATGTGGTAGACGAACTGTACTTCGAACTGGTAAAAGTATCCCACACGTTTTGTCTCATAATAGCATTAGTTTATTATTTTGCAAGAGGTGGTATTTACAGCATTTAGTGGTGCAACTTTTAACTGTTGTGCATGCTTATTTGAATCTTTTTAGAAAGGCATAATGACATTTGTTTGGTTCGACCTTTCTTTAGAAGGCGGATGCTCTATCCAGCTGCACTGATTGGGTTACGTTGAGAATTTTAAAAGTAGAGTAATCCTTGAATAATTCACAGTATTTAACAGTAACCCTTGTAAACCCTTCTGCTTGAACAGTTTTTGCAAATTATTTTTTCATCCTTTGGGTGTAAAAAGGGCACTCCTTATGGTATTGTTAAGTCGACCAAAACGTCACAATACAAGCAAGGAGTGCCCATATGTCGATTTTACAACACAAACAACTAACTTTCAATAAAAATAATACACTTGCCAACGATGGTGGGAAAATTTCTTCAGATAGTGGTCTTATTCTGATAAAAGAGTTTATGAACCGGATTGGGTTTTCAAGCATACTTGAAGAGCAAGTAAAACTAACTGACAACCGAAAAAACCCAGATCATACGTATAACGATATAATAGAGCAGCTACTTTTACAGCATATCGCTGGCTACTCAAAAGATGTCGCAGCGAATCGATTACGACTAGACCCGATCTTCAAAACTATCTTTTCCAACAAAAACACTCTGGCATCACAACCAACGATTAGTCGCTTTTTCCAAGCAATCACAAAAGAAACTATCCCTCAGTTTATGCAGGTGGCCCAGTTGTATTTTGCAAGGCTTTTATACATAAAAGGGGATGCGGACATAATTCTGGACTAAAAATTAGTTCAGGAGGTACTCCCTTATGTTTTCTCACAAGAAACGCGAAAAAGCAATTCAGTTATTTTTAAAGCATGACTGTTCCTATGTTGCCACCATTCAAAAATTAGGTTATCCATCAATCAGTGCATTACGTAGTTGATACAAAGAGTATCTGATATCTAGAAGACTCCATTCTGAGTAGCAGAAAAAGTCAAAGTATTCTGAAGAACAAAAACGAATAGCTGTAAATCATTATTTTGAATATGGGCAATGTTATTCTCGTACTGTTCGTATGCTTGGTTATCCAAACAGGGAATCGTTACGGCAATGGTGTGAAGAATTAGCATCTGGGGCTAGAAAAATTCGAAAAAGTGCAGTAAAGTTAGAAAAAAATCAAAAAAATGATGTGTTGAAAAAATTTTATGAACCACAAATCAATAGAAAACATTTAGCTGAAACGGAAGATATAAGCAGAACTACTCTATATCAATGGAAAGACACGTATCTTGGAAATGACTTCCCACTGCGCATGCCACAAGAAAAACAATTACACCAAAAAGATCTGCTTGTAAAAGAAGTAGAGGAGCTTCAGAAGCAAGTGCACCAATTACAGCTCGAAAAAGCGTTACTTGAAGGAGCGGCTGAACTGTTAAAAAAAGAGAAATCCATCAATCTACTTTGCCTATCAAACCAAGAAAGGACAGTACTGATTGATGGCTGAAATTAAATTTAAACTGAAGAAACTAACGAAAAGGAACTGGGAAATCACTACAAAAGTGAGGATAGAGAAAATTAATCAACTCGTAAGAGATTGGGGGAATTACTATAAGATAAGTAAGGTGAAGAATTTTCTTTTATCCATGGATGCGAGAGTCAGAAGAATACTAAGAATGTGTATTTGGAAACAATGGAAAACGCCATAAATGAGAAGGAAGAACTTAATGAAGCTAGGGATGAACCGCTATGAAGCGTATAAAAATAGCTATTCTAGCTAAGAAATTGCAAGAATAGCTCACTCGTGGATCTTAACAACCACGATAACCAATGAACGCTTAGAACGTTTTGGTTTACTCTTTTTAAGTTAAACAGTATCAAAAAGTACACGTGATGTAAAATTGAACCGCCGTATACGGAATCGTACGTACGGTGGTGTGAGAGGACGAATAATCAATTAATGATTATTCTCCTACGCGATTAATCATTGGTTTTAGGAGAAGTAAATGGAAAATGTATCATTACAATATAAGAAATTTGGAAAACCAAGTGACGTGGTTCAGTTAGTGCAATCAGAACTTCGTCTTTTAAAAATGAATGAAATAAAAATAGCTATGAATCGTGTTTCAGTTAATCCCTCTGATTTAATTCCAATAACAGGCGCATATGCACATCGCACGCCATTGCCAGCTATTGTAGGATATGAAGGATTTGGAGTCGTTTTGGAAACAAGTTCTAAGAGCTTGGACTGGCTAGTTGGAAAACGGGTATTACCTCTCGGGGGAGAAACATGGCAAAAATTCTTGATTACCCAACGAGAACAAATAATCGTACTTCCTTCAGAATTATCCGATAATCAAGCTTGTCAAATATACATAAACCCATTGACTGCATGGGTACTATGTCGACAATTTATGAATTTAAAAAAAGAGACGGTCTTGTTAGTAAATGCTGCAAATTCTGCAGTTGGCAAACTTCTTTTGCAATTTGCTAACCTTAGTGGGGCAAAGTTTTTGGGTGTTGTACGTAATGAACAGGCTAGGAAACAGCTATATGAACTGGGGGCCACCCATGTGATTAATAGTAGCCAGGAAAATGTATTTGAACGGGTAGCGGACTTAACGAATGGTGAAGGTGTGGATTACGCGATTGATTCAATTGGGGGTTATCAAGGTACCATTTTAGCTACTTGTGTAAAAACTGCTGGAAGTTTCTATTTGCTTGGTTTATTATCCGGACAACAGATTGATTGGTCCTGTGTCGCAAAATTACCTATTCAAACCAAAATTTTTCATCTGCGTCATTGGCTTGAACAAGCAACATTATCTCAAAAGGAACAAGCGTTTCAGAAACTTTTTTCAATGGTAACTAAGAGGCAATTGATACTAGCGTCCTTTGATAAAGTTTCTCCCTACACGGATTTCTACAAGGTGTTAAAAAATATAGAAATGAAGGGGGTACAAGGAAAACAATGTATGCTATTTACAACATAAAGGGAGATTATAGAAAAGCAAGTAATAAAAGCAGTTATTCTTTTGATTCTGCCAAAGAAACATCCTGTTTTTAACGAAATATTCAGAAAATTATAAAAAAACATTTGACAATAGGAAAAAAAGGGCGTATCCTGCTAACAACAACTTGTTTGAAAAAGGTGAAAATGATGAGAACAAAGATGAGAAAAACCGTTAAGTTTAGTGATACATTTTTATTATTATTATAGATCAGGACTCTTTCTTTTAGCTACATTATAAGAGTCCTATTCGCATTGCATAAAGGAAATCAACCTTTGTGGAGTGCTTTTTTTATACTATTTTTTCTAACAAAGGGAGCGATGAAAATGAGAAAAATTCAATTTTTCGATACAACATTGAGAGACGGTGAACAGACACCCGGTGTAAACTTCAACACGAAAGAAAAAGTGCAGCTAGCTTTACAATTAGAAAAATGGGGAATTGATACCATTGAGGCAGGATTTCCCGTAGCATCACCAGGAGATTTTGAAGCGGTACGTGCAATTGGTCAGGCATTAAAAAAAGCTACCGTGGCTGGATTAGCAAGATGTCAAAAAGCTGATATTGACAGTGTCTATGATGCCATCGGTGACTGTGCGCATCCGCAAATCCATGTTTTTCTTGCGACTAGTGAGATTCATATGCGCGATAAACTAAAAATGACAGCAGAGGAAGTCTTGTCTTCTATTCATGAATATGTAACCTATGCGCGATCTCTATTTGACATCGTCCAGTTTTCTCCGGAAGATGCTTCACGAACGGACAAAGAGTTTCTTTTAAAAGCTGTTCAAACAGCAGTAAATGCAGGTGCGACAATCATCAATATTCCAGATACTGTTGGCTATGCTAACCCGACAGAATATGGCGCAATGTTTGCGTATTTAATTGAAAATGTTCATGCCGACCGTCCCATTACTTACTCTTCTCATTGCCATGATGACCTAGGGATGGCTTCGGCAAATGCATTGGCCGCCATTGAAAATGGTGCGAATCGCGTAGAAGGAACCGTCAATGGCATTGGCGAACGAGCTGGGAACACAGCACTAGAAGAGATTGCAGTAGCGTTGCACATCCGTAAAGATTTTTACCAATGTGAAACCAATATTGTATTAAATGAAACGAAGCGAACCAGCGATTTGGTTTCTCGTTTGTCAGGTATTGATGTCCCAAGAAATAAAGCTGTAATTGGTGGAAACGCGTATGCTCATGAATCGGGAATTCATCAAGATGGGGTGTTAAAAAATCCTGAAACTTATGAAATTATTACACCGCAATTAGTTGGGGTGGCAACCAATTCATTGCCATTAGGGAAACTTTCGGGTCGCCATGCGTTTCAAGAAAAGTTAAGAGAACTTGGTTATGATATTGATGGCGAAGAGTTGAAGGGGTTATTTAAACGATTTAAAGCATTGGCAGACAAGAAAAAACAAGTGACGGATGAGGATCTTTTGGCTTTATTAGCGGATGAGGTGCGCCAACAACCGGTTGATTGCCAATTAACTGCGCTTCAAGTTCAATACGTATCAGATGGGTATCAATGTGCAGTCGTAGCGATTGAAGAAAATGGCAAACAAATGAGTGCTTCTTCTGTAGGATCAGGTAGCATCCAAGCCATTTATAATGCAATTGACCAAGTTTTTGAGCAAGAACCTTATTTGATAAATTATGAAATTAAAGCCTTGACCGCTGGAGAAGATGCACAAGCCCAAGTTCATGTGACAGTTGAATGCCCGGAAACGCATTACTTAGTTAGTGGTATAGGCGTCGACTTTGATGTTTTGCAAGCATCTGCAAAAGCCTATGTTCATGCAAGTAGTCTACTAAAAAATAGGAGTGTATCTCAATGATAAAACGGATTGTTACGCTAGCCGGAGATGGCATAGGACCAGAAATTATGGACAGTGCATTGGCTGTTTTACAAGCAGCTTCACAGGAAACCGATTTTGACTATACAAATGACAAGCAGCTATTTGGTGGCTCGGCAATTGATCAGACCGGCTACGCACTACCCAAGGATACGTTAGAAGCTTGTCAATCGGCAGATGCCATTCTTCTAGCAGCGATTGGTGGTCCACGTTGGATGAATGCGCAACAAACACCTGAAAAGGGACTGCTAGCATTACGGAAAGCTCTGCAATTATATGCCAATATTCGCCCAATCAAAGTTGCTGACAGCTTGGTTCATTTATCTCCGCTAAAAGCAGAAATTGTAACTGGTACTGATTTCGTTGTTGTTCGAGAGTTGACAAGTGGCATTTATTTTGGGGAACCACGGGAAAAAAGAACCACAGAAGCCTTTGATACCAACCGCTATACAGTAACAGAAATTGAACGACTTATTCGACAAGCCTTCACGATTGCTCGCGGCCGCAAAAAACATGTAACCTCCGTTGATAAAGCCAACGTATTGGCAACAAGCCAACTTTGGCGCGAAGTTGCTGAACGGGTAGCTAAGGACTATCCCGATTGTACACTGGAACATCAGTACGTGGATTCAGCGGCGATGAAATTAGTTACGAATCCAACCTCCTTTGACGTGATTGTAACAGAAAATCTTTTTGGGGATATTTTAAGCGATGAGGGTTCCGTATTGCCAGGTACACTGGGAGTATTGCCAAGTGCGAGTCATAGTGTGAATGGGTCATCTTTGTATGAACCGATCCACGGATCAGCACCCGATATTGCTGGTCAAAACAGAGCCAATCCCGTGTCGATGATTCTCTCCGTAGCAATGATGTTACGACAATCTTTCCAAGAAGTGGCATTAGCGAATCAAATCGAAACAGCTTGTTACGCAACAATGGCGAAAGGCATTTTGACGCCCGATTTAGGTGGAACGGCTACTACTACAAGTATGACAGAGGCAATTATTGATGAACTAAATAAAGTACCAACTATCGTATAGAGGTGAAAACAATGGGGAAAACATTATTTGATAAAGTATGGGAACGTCATGTAATAACAGGTGAGGAAGGACAAGCACAGTTATTGTATGTTGATCTACAGTTAATACATGAGGTGACATCACCACAAGCCTTTGAAGGTTTACGGCAAGCCAATCGCCAAGTGCGTCGTCCAGATAAAACGTTTGGAACGATGGATCACAATGTACCAACTAAGGATATTTTTACAATTACTGACTTGGTATCCAAAAAGCAAATGGATACACTGAGAAAAAACTGCGAAGAATTTGGGATTACGTTGTGCGACAATGGTTCTTTGCGACAAGGAATTGTCCATATGGTTGGTCCGGAGGTAGGATTAACACAACCCGGTAAAATCATTGTCTGTGGGGATTCTCATACCGCAACACATGGTGCGTTCGGTGCGATTGCCTTTGGAATTGGGACCAGTGAAGTGGAGCATGTCTTAGCGACACAAACGATTTGGCAAAAAAAACCCAAACGAATGGGGATCCATGTCACTGGTGTCTTGCAGCCTGGGGTTTATGCGAAAGATATTATTCTGGCTTTAATTGCACGGCATGGGGTTGATTTTGGTGTCGGCTATGCTGCCGAATTTTATGGTGATACCATTCGTAATCTGACGATGGAAGAACGAATGACCATCTGCAACATGTCAATCGAAGGTGGCGCGAAGATGGGAATGATGGCGCCAGATGAAAAAACATTTGCGTTCATTCGAGGCAAAGAGTACGCTCCGCAAGACTTTGAAGCAGCCGTCGCTGATTGGTCGACATTGTATACGGATGAGGATGCGGTGTTTGATCGCGTATTAGAATTAGACGCATCTACACTAGAACCATATATTACCTGGGGGACCAATCCTGAGATGGGGGTAGCGATCCATGAAAACTTTCCACCAATTCGTGATCATAATGATGAACTGGCTTATGAATATATGGATTTAAAACCAGGACAAAATGCAGCAGATATTCCGATTGAATACGTGTTTATTGGCTCGTGTACAAATGGCCGCTTATCGGATTTACAAGAAGCAGCCAAGATTGTACAGGGCAAGAAGATCAAAGAAGGGGTTACAGGAATTGTTGTTCCTGGATCAAGACCGGTTCGGCATGCAGCAGAGGCTTTAGGGATTGATCAAATTTTTATAGCAGCTGGCTTTGAATGGAGGGAACCAGGCTGTTCAATGTGCTTAGGGATGAATCCGGATAAGGTCCCCGAGTTTGTTCATTGTGCTTCGACATCAAATCGGAACTTCGTTGGTCGACAAGGGAAAAATTCTCGGACGCATCTATGTAGTCCGGCTATGGCAGCAGCGGCTGCTATTAATGGAAGATTTGTCGATGTTCGCAGTTTAGTAGGGGGAAAGTGAAATGGAATCTTTTAAAAAATATGAAGGACGCATTGTGCCTTTTATGAATGACAATATTGATACCGATCAGATTATTCCCAAAAATTACTTGAAACGAATTGAAAAGACTGGCTTTGGAGAATTTTTATTTGATGATTGGCGTTATCTTCGTAATCGTCAACCTAACCCCGATTTTGTCTTAAATGAACCGCAATATGAAGCGGCATCAATTTTAATCTCAGGAGATAATTTTGGTTCGGGCTCGTCACGTGAACACGCTGCTTGGGCTTTGTTGGATTATGGCTTTCGGGCAGTCATCGCTGGTAGCTTCAGTGACATATTCTATATGAATGCAACCAAAAATGGCTTGTTGCCGATTGTTTTAGCAAAGGACGTACGTGATCGAATTGCATCCATTCCCGCTGACCAAACAATCACGATTGATCTTCCTCATCAAGTCGTTCGTGTTGATGAGGACGCATATCCATTTGAAATCGATTCGACTTGGAAGTATAAGTTAGTTAATGGGTTGGATGAAATTTCGATTACCCTTCAAGAAGAAACAGCGATTGCAAACTATGAAAAGACCATTGCGAGCTATTGGCAATAAAAATAAGAGGATTTTTATTGACGTTGAGTGAAAATTTTGCTAGGATAGTATTGTTGTAATTGTGGACTCCACAGCTACAACCGCACAGAACAAGTTTATAAGCACGCAAGTCACTTGGGATGGCGAGTCTAAGTCTAAATGAAGGAGGTGCTGTATAGCATGTACGCAATTATTAAAACGGGTGGCAAACAAGTCAAAGTTGAAGTTGGTCAAGCAATCTATGTTGAAAAATTAGATGTGGAAGCTGGACAAAAAGTGACATTTGACGAAGTGATTCTAGTAGGTGGCGAAGCAACAAAAGTTGGCGCTCCAACAATCGCAGGTGCAACTGTTGAGGGAACTGTAGAAAAACACGGCAAACAAAAGAAAGTCGTTACTTTCAAATACAAACCTAAAAAACATTCTCACCGTAAACAAGGTCATCGTCAACCATATACAAAAGTAGTGATTGAAGCAATTAACGCTTAAACACTAGAAAAGTAGGATGAATCGAAATGATTAAAGCAGTGTTTCAACGAGATGCAGCGGGAAGTATTTTTTCTTTTGAATTGTCTGGTCATGCAGATGCAGGCGAGTATGGTTCAGATGTTGTCTGTGCTGCAGTTTCAGCGTTAGCGATTAGTGCAACCAATGGCATCGATGCCTTGGCAGGTGCAACCCCTTCTGTACAAACAGATGAAAGTGATGGGGGCTATTTAGCAGTTGAATTACCCATGTATATGACACAAGAACAAAACAACATTTCGCAAATTTTACTTGAAAATTTATTGCTTGGATTACAAGCGATTCAAATGGAACATACGGAGAATATAACTATTCAGACACTCATTAAAAATTAGGAGGTGCATTCCATGTTGTTGAATATGAATTTACAATTATTCGCCCATAAAAAAGGGGGCGGTTCTACTTCTAACGGCCGTGACTCACAATCAAAAAGATTAGGTGCGAAACGCGCTGATGGTCAAACTGTTACGGGTGGATCTATTCTTTATCGTCAACGCGGAACCAAAATTTACCCTGGAGTAAACGTTGGTATTGGTGGCGACGATACATTATTTGCAAAAGTTGATGGTGTGGTACGTTTCGAACGTAAAGGCCGCGACAAAAAGCAAGTTTCAGTTTATCCAGTAGCTGCAGAAGCATAATCATAAAAGCATGAACGATTGTTTCATTGACAATTGTTCATGCTTTTTTTTTGCATTTTGGAATTAGAAAAAGGGGATATTTAATTGTCAGTTGGGCTAAACGGATTCGCTATCGCTGCCTCGTAGTTAATTCGTCAAGTGCGTGCCAATGAGTAGCCCGATAATTAAACCGAAAACAGAACAGAGAACAATAAGAATGGGTACTGAAAAAAAGAGACCAATCACCGCGCCAATAACCAATCCTGCAATTGCAGAAATAAACAGAGGAATGAGCGTTGATGATGCTTGTTTCTTTTTTCTTGAAGAATTTCGGCGTCTTTTTTGTTTGGTCATGGAAAAGCTCCTTTGAATATCACTTGCTTTTAGTTTAGTAAATTTCATTATGAAAATCAATCGAAGGGTTTGACCAGTGTTTTGAAGCCTTGAACAACGATTGTAAGTTACACGTTTTCTTTCTTACATATTCATGTCAAATAATTATCATTTTATAAATATTAACGAATAAAATAATTAAATAAAAATAACAATTTAATGAGTTTTTAATTTAAAATACATAGAATTATTTCGGAAAAATATGTTATGATACAGGTAAAGATAGGTCGAAATTTCACACCAAAGAAGGGGTGAGGAGAGATGAAAGAAACACAAGCAATCAATGCAAAAAAGACATTTGTTACCGGCGAAAATTTTTATGCTCAGCATCTTTTAGGAGCACATCGTCTGAGTGATTCTAGTTATATTTTTAGAGTTTGGGCTCCTAACGCAAGCCAAATCTGGCTAGTGGGCTCTTTTAATGATTGGTCAGAATCATTACCTATGAAAAAGGATGAAGCAACAGGGATATGGGAGGTTAGTACATCACTTACGCATGAGGGGGACTTGTACAAGTTTAAGTTGGAACAACCAAATGGAGAAATTGTTTTTAAAATGGATCCTTTTGCTGTTCGATTCGAACCACGACCCGGAACGGCGGCAATTGTCTATACGATTCCTGACAAGCGATGGAAAGATGGTCTGTACCGTGGCCGGACAAAGCGAAGCAATTATTTTAAGCGACCAATAAATATTTACGAGGTGCATGCAGGTTCCTGGCGATTTCATTGGGATGGCACACCCTTCACATTTAAAGATTTGTCAAAAGAGTTAGTTCCATATGTCAAGACAATGGGCTATACGCATATTGAATTGATGCCAGTTATGGAACATCCGCTTGATCAGTCATGGGGGTACCAATTAACTGGCTATTTTGCACTTTGTGAAAGCTATGGGACACCAGAAGAATTTCAAGAATTTGTCGAAACTTGTCATCTAGCGAACATTGGCGTCATTATTGATTGGGTACCTGGACATTTTTGTGTAAATAGTGATGCAATTGCCTATTATGATGGAACGGCTACGTTCGAGTATTCAGATGAGCAACGGGCAAAAAATATTCGTTGGGGTGCATTGAATTTTGATCTGAGTAAACCACAAGTGCAAAGCTTTTTAATTTCAAATGCATTGTTTTGGTTAGAATTTTATCATGTAGATGGTATTCGAGTGGATGCTGTTTCAAGTATGATTTACTTGGACTATGATGAAAAGCAGTGGCAGCCCAATCATCTGGGTACCAATCAAAATTTAGACGGTGTCTATTTCTTACAAAAATTAAATGCGGTCATTAAATTGGCCCATCCAGCTGCTTTGATGATTGCAGAAGAGAGCTCGTCTGAAACAAAAGTGACTGGTCGAATAGAAGACCATGCGCTAGGCTTTGATTTTAAATGGGATTTGGGTTGGATGAATGATACGCTGACCTTTTTTGAAATGGATCCTATGTATCGTGGAGAGCATCTTCGACTGTTAACATTTTCATTTATGTATATGGAGAATGAACAGTACCTATTGCCATTGTCTCACGATGAGGTTGTTCACGGGAAAAAGAGCTTGATGCATAAAATGTGGGGGGATCGTTACAAACAATTTGCCCAATTACGTAGTTTACTCACGTATCTCATGGCTCATCCAGGGAAAAAATTACTCTTTATGGGTAGTGAATGGGGACAGTTCCTGGAATGGAAATATAATGAGGGACTAGAGTGGAAAGACTTATCAGATCCGTTAAATTCAGCCATGCAAACTTTTACGAAAACAATCAATGAACTGTATCATTCTCAAGCAGCCTTATGGGAATTAGAAGATTCGCCTCAGCAAGGGATTGAATTTATTGATGCGGATAATCGCGAACAAGTGGTACTTAGTTTTATAAGAAAAAGCAAAAGGAAAAAAGATTTTTTACTTTTCGTATTTAACTTTTCTGCCATTGAGTATCAAAAATTTCAAATTGCAGTTCCTTATGAGGGCGTTTACGAGGAATATTTCAATACTGAGCGGTTGGAATTTGGAGGCACGTGGACAGAAAAACAACCGGATATGGTTGCAAAAAAAGTGGCAAATCAAAAGGGGAAACAAACAATTGAACTGGTGGTACCAGCCTTAGGGGCAGTGATCATCAAACCAAAATCAATTGTTTTAAATAGAAAAGGATGAGGGGAGGGAAGATGGCATTGCCATCAAAAGTATGAAAACAGAAATGCTCGCAATGATTTTAGCAGGAGGAAAAGGTAGTCGACTGGGAAAACTAACCCAAACGATTGCCAAACCCGCGGTACCATTTGGTGGAAGATATCGAATTATCGATTTTACGTTAAGTAATTGTGTAAATTCTGGTATCAGAAACGTAGGTGTTGTGACACAATACCAACCTTTGGCATTAAATGATCACATCGGAAATGGATCTAGTTGGGGACTAGATGGGATCAATTCGGGAGTCACAATCTTGCAACCTTATTCTAGCAATGAGGGGAGTAAATGGTTTGAAGGAACAGCCCATGCAATCTATCAAAATATGGATTACATCGATCAAATGGATCCTGAATATGTCTTGATTTTATCGGGTGATCACATATATAAAATGGATTATGAAAAAATGCTGGCTGCTCATAAAAAAAATCATGCCTCACTAACAGTCGCTGTGATTGAAGTTCCAATGGATGAAGCTTCCCGTTTCGGAATTATGAATACCGATGAACATGATCGCATTGTGGAATTCGAAGAAAAGCCGGCCAATCCTAAAAATAATTTGGCATCTATGGGAATTTATATTTTTACCCTATCTCGATTACGAGAAGTTCTTCTGAATAGCTACAATAAAGATGATCAAATGCTTGATTTTGGCCAACACGTGATTCCAGCGTATATCGAAAGCGGTGAGAATGTCTTTGCGTATCGCTTTAAAGGGTATTGGAAAGACGTGGGAACAATTGAATCATTATGGCAAGCTAGTATGGAATTTATTCAATTGGATAATGAATTAGATATGCGCGATAGCACTTGGCGAATCTATTCAAAGAACCCGATTTCACCACCAAACTTTTTAACGGAACAAGCTTCTGTAACAGATTCATTAGTTGTCGATGGGTGCTATGTCGCAGGGAAAGTCGAGCATAGCTTATTATCAAATGATGTGAAAATCAAGGAAGGTGCAGAAATAACTGATAGTGTCATTATGGCGGGTGCCACCATTGGGAAAAATGCAAAATTGAACCGAGCAATCGTAGGCGAGAATGCTATTATTGGGGATAATGCAGAGCTGGATGGAACAGACGAAATCGTCGTAGTTGGGTATGCAGAAGGGATTGGGGTGTTGATTGATGAAAGCTAACAGAGTTTCAGCCATAATGGGAAATGAATATGATGGTGAAGGATTGGGTGTGTTAACTGAACATCGACCACTAGCGACGCTTCATTTTGATTGTAAATATCGACTAATGGATTTCAATTTATCCAATTTGGTTAATGCCAATATCCAATCTATTTACATGTTGTTTAGCGAGTCAAAAATGCAATCCATTTTTGATCACTTAGGAGGAGGAAGAGAATGGCATTTAAACAGTATTCTAAGTCATTACTTCTTTGCTTTTCACGAAGATATTATTAGGAAAAAAGAAGCCGGTGAGCCCTATTTTGCAGCAATGATTGATTTCTTAAAAAAATCAAAATCAACTTACACGGTTTATGTAGGAAATAAAATGCTGTGTAGTCTGGATTTTCGCTCCATTCTCAAAGTTCATGAAGCACAGCGGGTAGATTGTACCATGGTTTTTAAACGCGTCCCTCTTTCTCTCGTCCATGAAGAAGACCATGTGCTTTCATTTGGCGAAGAAGGGGCATTTATGGGTCAACAACGCTACTCCGAAATGATAGGAGAACAAGAATTAGTTAATTTAGGCATGAATAGCTTTATTTTGAATACGCAATGGTTGATTGATTTATTGGAAAAAGCTCAAGCAAATCAACTTACGACTAGTTTAGAAGCGTTACTTTGGGAAACAGCGAATACGCAAGAAGGCTCATTTGCTACCTATGAATATACGGGGTACCTTAGCAATATTCATAATACAAAAAGCTATTATGACGCAAATATGGACATGTTGGATCCTAAGAAATTCAATTCACTGCTTTATTCTAGTCAACATATCATTACAAAAGCCAAAAACGAAGTGCCAACTTATTTTTCAAAAGAATCGGATGTTCATTCAAGTCAATTTGCGACCGGTAGCACAATTAAAGGGACTGTTCACCAAAGCCTCATTTCTAGACGATCGATTGTTGAAAATGATGCAATTATTGAAGGATCCATTATTATGGCGAATGGCTATGTCGGTAAAGGGGCTGAGGTTCGTTTTGCCATACTAGATAAAAATGTATCGGTGGAGGAAGGCGTGCGGATTATTGGCACACCAGAAGAACTAGTAGTTGTCAAAAAAGGAACAACGGTGAAAGAAGATCAATTAGTAGGTGGTGTGAAATGAGATTACTGTTTACTGCAGCTGAATGTGCCCCTTTCTTTAAAACAGGTGGCTTAGGGGATGTTGCCGGTGCCTTACCAAAGTACATCCAAAAGGCAGGTCATGAAGTTGTTGTTTTCTTACCTTATGTAGGTAGTATGCCAGAGCAATATAAAGAGCAACTAACCGATTTGTTCTCTTTTACCGTTCTTGTAGGTTGGAGAAAACAATATTGTGGAATCAAAACGGCTTTATTCGAAGGTGTTCGTTACTACTTTATTGACAATGAATACTATTTTAATCGGCCAGCAATTTATGGTTATTACGATGATGGTGAGCGTTTTGCATTTTTCCAACAAGCAGTTATTGAAGCAATGGAAAAAATTGATTACGTGCCGGATATCATCCATGTCAATGATTATCATACGTCATTTATTCCATTCTTATTAAAGAAAAAGTATCATTGGATTCAAGCGTACCAGTCAATCAAAACGTTACTAACCATTCATAACATTGAATTTCAAGGGAATTATCAGGAAGAGGTATTAAGTGATTTATTTGGAATCGGCAACGAAGACTTTGTGAATGGCCAAATCGAACAAGAAGGTCAAGTCAATTGGCTAAAAGCTGGGATTGTCTATGCCGATTGGGTGAATACTGTTTCTCCAAGTTATGCCAATGAAATTCAGACAAAAGAATTTGGTAAAGGTTTGGACGGGATTCTCCGCCAAGAAAGTGGGAAAGTGAGTGGTATTCTAAATGGAATTGATTACGAATCTCATAATCCGGCAACCGATCGCCATTTGTTCGCACCTTTTGATGCAACGAATTTAACAGGAAAAATTGATAATAAAATTCAACTGCAAAAATATTTAGGATTGCCTATCTCTGCGGAGATACCACTCATCGGGATGGTTAGCCGGTTAACCTATCAAAAGGGCTTTCATTTAGTTCTGGAAAGATTAGAAGAAGTGTTGCAACAACAAGTTCAAGTAGTCGTATTAGGTACTGGAGATCCTCTTTTTGAGGAGGGATTTCGTTATTTTGAAGGTCGTTACCCAGACAAAGTTCGTGCTTGTATTACATTTGATGTTGATTTGGCACAGAAAATCTACGGGGGATCGGATATCTTTTTGATGCCTTCTGCGTTTGAGCCTTGTGGTCTATCACAAATGATGGCAATGCGCTATGGAACATTACCGGTTATCCACGAAATTGGTGGCTTAAAAGACACCATATGGCCTTTTAATCCGGTGACTCATGAAGGTGACGGCTTTGGTTTTGCAACCTTTGATTCATATTACATGAAGGAAAGTCTAAATTTGGCTATTCATATTTTCCAAGCTGTCCCAAAAGTTTGGCAACTGATGGTTGAACGAGCGATGACGAAAGATTTTAGTTGGGAATCGGCATCGAAGCATTATTTGGATTTATATGAAAAATTAGTAAATGGCGTTTCATTTTCGTAAATCGAATGGAGAAAAGCTGGCCCAGGGAGAATCCATTGTGACCAGCTTTCTCGTATTTTTTAATTTAAAGAATGGGTGTGACTGGAATGAACAAAAAAGTTTTCAAGAAGAAATTTTTAGATTTACTTACAGAAAAATTTGCTATCTCGGTGGAAGATGCATCGCTCTTTGAAATATATACAACACTTGGTACGCTCGTTCGTTCTAGCTATGCAAAAGATTGGCGTCGCACCTGGAATACATATGATCAGTGTCAGCAAAAACAGCTCTATTATTTTTCCATTGAATTTTTGCCAGGCCGTATGATGAAAAGTAATTTATTAAATATGGGATGGCTTGATACCGTACAAGAAGCATTAGCCGATCTGGGAATCAATTTAGATGATGTATTGGCACAAGAACCAGATATGGCTTTAGGAAATGGTGGTTTGGGAAGATTGGCATCTTGTTTTATGGATTCAATTGCTTCTGAAGGCTTACCAGGCAATGGCAATGGGATTCGTTACAAGTATGGTCTGTTTAAGCAAAAGTTTATTGATGGCTACCAAGTAGAATTACCGAATGAATGGCTAGCAAGAGGAAATCTATGGGAAGTGCGCCGTGAAAGCAAAGCAGTCGATGTTTGCTTTAATGGACACGTTTATCTAAAAAAACAAGCGGATGGCTCACTTGAACCAATTCATGAAAATCCGACAATTGTGCGGGCAGTTCCGTATGATACTGGCATGGTAGGATTTCGTAATGGCACAGTGAATACTTTACGACTTTGGGATGCTGAAATTCCCCTTTCTGAAGAAAGCTATTATCGGAGCATTGAACAAAGACGCGCAATTCAAGATTTAACTTCTGTTTTGTATCCAGATGATTCAAATGAAGAAGGGCGTCGATTGCGTTTGATGCAAGAGTACTTTTTCGTATCAGCTGGTGTCCAAAGTATTTTGAGGCATTTTAAGGCAAAACAAAAGGATTTTCATAATCTAGATGAGTTTGTCGCCATTCATATCAATGATACCCATCCGGCATTGTGCGTTGCTGAATTCATGCGTTTACTGCTTGATGAGGAAAAAATGAGTTGGGAACGAGCTTGGAATGTGACCGTCAAAGTGATGAGCTATACCAACCATACGATTATGGCGGAAGCGCTAGAAAAGTGGCCTGTTGATATGTTGCAATCAGTACAACCGCGTATTTACCAGATTATCGAAGAAATTGATCGACGCTTTATCGAAGAAATGACAGGTGTAGTGGACTGGGAAGTCATTCAACGAACAAGGATTATTTCCGACAATCTGGTTCATATGGCTCATTTGGCAATTATTGGAAGTCATAGCACGAATGGTGTGGCGAAACTGCACTCTGATTTACTGAAAAATGTCGTTCTTCATGATTTTTATCGGCTTTACCCGGATCGATTTAATAATAAAACGAATGGGATTGCTGAACGTCGATGGTTGCAATTAGCAAATCCAGCGCTCTCACAAGTCCTTGATCAGACCATTGGAGACAGCTGGCGGTATGATGCCAATGATTTGCATCTTTTAATGAACTTTCGTGAGGATGAAGCCGTTCTTAAGCAATTACAAGTAGCGAAGCAAGCCAATAAACATCGTTTAACAGAATTTGTTTTAAAAGAAACGGGGTTAAAAATCAACGAAACAGCTATTTTTGACGTTCAAATCAAACGATTGCATGCCTACAAACGACAACTACTCAATCTATTGCATATTTTAACGCTATATTTTGAAATCAAAGAGGAAGGCAAGACGGATATTCAACCACGTGTCTTTATTTTTGGAGCCAAAGCCGCGCCAAGTTATCATTATGCAAAATCAATTATCAAAGTATTGAATGAAGTGGCCACAATGATTCGTCATGATCCAGCTGTTTCTGACAAACTAAGCATTGTTTTTTTAGAAGACTATAGTGTCAGCTTAGCAGAAGTCATCATTCCAGCTGCCGATGTTAGCGAACAAATCTCCCTTGCATCAAAAGAAGCATCCGGGACAAGTAATATGAAGCTAATGTTAAACGGTGCCGTAACGATTGCTACTTTAGATGGAGCGAATATCGAGATACGCGATGCAGTAGGCGAAGAAAATATTGTTATTTTTGGATTGACTGAATCTCAAGTATACGATTATTATGAACAAGCCAATTATCATTCGTATACGTACTATGAGTCCTCTCCTAAATTAAAGCGAGTAGTTGATTCATTTATTGATGGTACCATTCCAAATATCTACCAAGAAGGTGTAGAAATTTTTGATTCTCTTTTGAAATATAATGACGAATTCTTTGTCTTAAGAGATTACGAGGCATATATCCAAGCACAAAGACAAATAGCAGCGGATTATCAGCAGCAAGATAAATGGTTACGTATGAGTCTTGTAAATATTGCGAATGCGGGCCGTTTTTCAGCGGATGATACCGTGATGAAATATGCTGAAGATATTTGGCAAATTGAAAAAACCAACCCTAAGAGAAGGCAAGCGGAGGATAAAAAATATGTCCCATATACGCTTTAATCCTTGGGTCGAGTACTACAAACTGCCTTTTGGGGCAGCCGCGGTCGATCAAGAGATTGTGCTTAGAATATACGTTGCTACGAGTGCTCAATCACCCCAAGTTTACTGTCTATACCGTAAAGAAGGGGAAGATACCCAAGAGTTATCGATGCAACAAATCGGAACGCATTGGTATGAGTGCCGAATGGTTTTACCTGAGAAAGGTCTTTATTTTTACTCTTTTGTGATTATTGCAAATGATGAACAATCGCTGGAAACCATTTATTATGGCAAGGGAGCAGATTCAAGTGGAATTGGGCAAGCAACCTATGATGGCAATCAGGTGAGGGAATTTCAATTGACTTGTTTCAAAGAAGAGCCAATTGTTCCTTGGTACGTTGAAGGAGTCGCTTATCAAATTTTTCCGGATCGATTTGCCAATCACCTCGCCAATCATCAATTGTTAGTTGAAAGAAGAAATACGTTTCATTATGGCAATTATTTGGACCGGCCAATGTATGTTAAAAACCAAGCTGGGGATGTCGTTCGCTGGGACTTTTTCGGAGGAACACTAAAAGGTATTGAGGAAAAAATTCCGTATTTACTGGATTTAGGGGTCACCATTCTTTATTTGAATCCCATTTTTTCAGCGGACAGCAATCACCGCTATGATACGAATGATTATTTTGAGATTGATGACTTGCTTGGCACCAAGGAGGATTTTCTGTCTCTTGTCAACGCACTTCACCAAGCGGGAATTCGTTTAATCCTTGACGGCGTTTTTAGTCATGTCGGTAAGAATAGTAAGTATTTTAATCAAGATGGTCGGTATGGTGATGATGTAGGAGCTAGTCGCTCTCAAGCAAGCGAATATTTTTCTTGGTTTACGTTTACCGATTATCCTTCTGATTATCAATCTTGGTGGGGAATCAAAGATTTACCTGAAGTGAACAAAGAGTCCTCGACATTTCAAACGTTGATCTATGCAGGAGAAACAAACGTAATTGATTACTGGACGTCTCTCGGGGTAGATGGCTGGCGTCTTGATGTTGCAGATGAGCTGCCTGACTCATTTATCGAAGGGATTCGAACAACATTAGCCTCCCATAAGGAACGTGTGGTAATTGGCGAAGTTTGGGAGGATGCATCAAATAAAATTTCTTACGGTAAACGCAGAGAATATGTTTTTGGGGATAATTTGCAGGGTGTGATGAACTATCCATTTCGTGATGCTATTTTGGATTTATTGTTGCATCGATCCTCCGTGGAGCAGGTTTGTCAAACGTTAACGGAAATTATCGAAAACTATCCATTACAATTTTTGCTACAATCCTTATCGAATATCGGAACACATGATACGAAACGAATTTACACAGAGCTTTATGAAAATGAACGGAAATTTCTGTTAGCTTTAACTATGCTCTTTGTTTTTCCAGGTGTTCCGTGTCTGTATTATGGAGATGAAAGGCAAATGAAGGGGGAAGATGATCCGGATAACCGAGCTTTTTTCCCATGGCAGACAATGGATCAGCGAATCTTTCGCTTTTGTAGACGCTTGATTAAGTATCGTAAAACTCATCAATTTTTACAAAAAGGGGATACGAACTTTTTCTATCAAGGAGAGTTGTTTGGGTGTTTACGTATTTTTGAAAATGAGTGGACGATTCTTCTTGTCAATCCATCCGAGAGAGAGCAATCTGTTGATACTCATAGCATCCATTGGTTAAGAAGCATACCAGTTTCTCATCAATTTATTGAGCGCATTTCAAAACAACTGCCGAATAAACTATTGGGAACGGATTTCTGGATAGCAACATTTGAGGAAGAACGAAAAATAGGTGGTCAATTAAGTGAGTAAAGAACAGCAAAGAACTAGGAAAAATCAAAAAAAGAGAAAGAGAACCATTTTGATTGGCTTTCTTTTCATTATCTGCGTTACTGGAGTAGGGTTTTTCGTAAAAGAAAAACAGAAATCTGAGAATCATGGACTGCAAACAACTAGTTCAAAAACAGTTGCAGCCTCGAAGAAAACAACGCAAACAGAAGAAAAAAAGGAAACGAAGAGAACGGCATCTGAAACTTTTTTAAAGCAAGTTGATCTTCAATCTTGGCAATTACAGTTAGTAGGACCAGATCATAAAATTTCAGCGCCAATTGATGAAGCAACTACGTTAGAAAATGTAGGCTCGTTTCAAATGAATAAAGCTATTGTGACCTCATTTGAAGAATTAGAAGCGGCTGCTCAAGCGGCAGGGTATCCTCTGGTAATTGTCTCTGCCTATCGTTCGGTCGCTTATCAAGAACAAGTATTAAATGCAGCTATTCAACAAAAAATGGCCAATGGTATGACGTATGATGAAGCATTAGCGGATGCCAAAAAAACAATGACTGAGCCGGGCTATAGTGAGCACCATACGGGGCTAGCAATTGATGTTGTTGATCAGTATTGGTACAACAACTATACACCAGAGTTATTGCATTCCAATTTTGGCCAAACAGAAGGCGGTAAATGGCTAGCTGCCAATGTGGCAAATTATGGCTTTATTATCCGTTACCCAGAAGGAAAAGAGGCCCTTACAAAGATTGAATATGAACCTTGGCATATACGATATGTTGGCAAAGAAAATGCTATCTATATGACGAAGCATCAACTCACTTTGGAAGAATTTCTTGAAAAAGCCAAAAAAGAACAACAAAAATAAAAATAGCACACTTGGCTAGTAGGTAATTCCCAAATTCAGAAGTAGCTTGATTGGGAAAATCACTTACTAGCTTTTTTAATTGGATATCCATCCTTTTCTATCTAAGTAGCTGTTTGGTATACTAGGTAAAGAGGTGAAACAGTATGAAGCAAATCATTGAGACAGAACGCTTAATCTTACGTAATTTCCATTTATCAGACGCGCAAGCGATGTTTGATCATTGGGCGAGTGATGATGAAGCGACAAAGTTTTTAACTTGGCAACCGCACCAGTCCGTTGATACAGTAATAGAACACTTGGAAGCGATACTAAATC
Source organism: Enterococcus camelliae (assembly GCF_042685105.1). Lineage (NCBI taxonomy): Bacteria > Bacillati > Bacillota > Bacilli > Lactobacillales > Enterococcaceae > Enterococcus > Enterococcus camelliae. Next base: position 107,207 of record NZ_JBHUMO010000039.1, read on the forward strand.
AAGACCAAGCGAACGGCTATTTTCACTGGGCGATTGTCGAAAAATCTTCAAATCAACTCATTGGGAGAATTGATATTATTGATTGCAATGAAGCAATAAAAATGAAGGAAATTGGGTACGTTCTTGGCAAAAAGTGGTGGCACATGGGGTATATGTCGGAGGCGTTGAACGCAGTAATTGCTTTCTTATTTACAAAAACGGATACCAATCGCATTGAAGCTACTCATGATGAGGAAAATCGTTTTTCAGGTGCAGTCATGAGCAAAGCGGGAATGCTTTTTGAAGGTGTTCATCAAGATAGGAGTCGCAACAATCGTGGGATTGTCAATCAGGTGATGTATGGGATTACGAAAAAACAATACCTTCTCCGTGATATCATTGGTTGAGGAAAGGATAAAAAATGAGGAGAATAGAAGAGGTTAGGGACCTGACGGAGGAAATGGTCGACTTGCTGTTATTGGCTGATCCAGATTGTGTGCATCTAACCACCTATCACAATGCAGTTTATTTTACTGTAACGGATGACAAGCAAATAATTGGGATTGTCGCTATTGGAAATCCCTCAGAGGACTCCTTTGAAATTTTAAATCTTGCGATTAAAGAATCACATGAAAATCAAGGATACGGGTCATTTTTGCTTGCTTTCGCTGAGCAATATGCGAAGCAAAATGCAAAGCAAATACTTTGGATTAAAACCAGTACGACCAGTTTCAAGCAACTGTATTTGTATCAAAAAATGGGGTTTCGCTGTGTCCAAATTGTACCAAATTATTTTTCTATTCACTACAGCACCCCTCTTTTTGAAAATAAATTAAGAGTACAAGATCAAATTATTCTAAAAAAAATTGTATAATAAAAAATAGAGGAGTGAATGTCTTATGAAGAAAACGGCTATGGTCATTATCAATCCCAGTTCCGGTGGCGAAAAGGCAGATACTTATCGTGAACAGATTGAAAAAAAACTTAAGACGCTGTTTGAAGAAGTAGTTGTAAAAGAGACAGACAAACAAGGGGACGCTGAAGCCTTCGCTTGTTTCGCAGCTCAAAATCACTATGATGCAGTTTTTGCAATGGGTGGAGATGGGACAGTCAATGAAGCCATTAATGGACTAGCAGAGAAAGAACATCGCCCCCTCTTTGGTTTTATCCCATTGGGAACCGTAAATGATTTGGGGAGAGCACTTCATCTGTCGTTAGATCCAGAGGAAGCGATTGAACAATTATCTTTTGAGCACGTGACGCAGTTAGATATCGGCAAGGTGAATGACCGTTATTTTATGAACGTGATTGCTGTAGGAACAATCCCAGAAGCCATCAATGATGTTGATTCGGAAGAGAAGACCAAAATGGGCAAAATGGCTTACTTTGTTTCAGGTATGAAGTATTTACTAAAAAGTGATCGCTATGAATTTGAATTGCTGTTAGATCAACAAGTGGAACAAGTGAAAAGTAGTCTCGTTCTCATTGGCTTGACCAACTCGATTGGTGGCTTTGAATCATTGTTACCCAAAGCAAAAGTTGACGATGGGTTTCTTCATTTAGTCTATTTGAATGATCAATCATTCTTGGACATGGTTAAGAGTGTACCAGAATTAATCAAAGGTGTAGAAATAACATCTGCAAACGTCACTTACCGCACTTTTAAACAAGGTGAGATTGCGCTGCTCTCAGAAGGAAATCTGGAAACAAATATTGATGGTGATCCAGGAGCCGAATTACCCATTAAAGTGGCAGTTTTACCACAACACTTAACGGTATTTTGTGGCAGAAAGAAGTGAGTAAGAAAGATGGATGTGACGACATGGAAAATTAGAATTGCCCAACAAACGGATGTACCCGCATTATTACAAATTTATACGCCTTATGTTGAAACAACGCCAATCACATTTGACTATGAAACTCCTACTGTAGAAGAGTTTGGTCGTCGTATGGTTGCGATTCAAGAAAAATACCCTTATCTAGTATGTGAATCAAATGATGGAAAAATCGTGGGTTATGCATATGCCAGTGCCTACAAAAATCGGACAGCATACAATTGGACAGTTGAGACGAGTATTTACCTTGATGGCAGAGTGAAAGGACAAGGAGCTGGATCAGCTCTGTATCAAGCCTTAGAGGAAAAGCTTAGCCAACAAAATATCTGCGTGTTACTGGCCTGCATTACTGCTGGAAATGAAGAAAGTATTGCTTTTCATAAAAAATTTTCCTATCGTGAGGTAGCTTATTTTCCCAATCTTGGCTATAAAAGTGGTCAGTGGTTGGATGTCTTATGGATGCAGAAAGAATTAGGACCGATTCAAGGAGCGCCGCTTGCTTTTCTTCCAATTCATGAAATTGATTACTAAAAGCGTCGATACGTTGATTGTTTATCGGAATCTTGCTTGGCAACAGGTAAGAGAATAACCGCTATTCAGAAAGTTGTGTTGGAGGTATAGAATGAGTTTATTGTATTTTGCATGTGGCATAGTTGCTGGTTTATTAGGAGCCTTGTTAGGATTGGGTGGAGGAATTATCATTACGCCGATTTTAACCTTAGCAATGGGATTAGATATCAAGTATGCCATTGGAGCAAGTGTTATATCCGTTATTGCAACAAGTTCGGGTGCGAGTATTGCTTATTTAAAAGATGATTTATTGAATTTAAGGGTTGCCATGTTCTTGGAAATTGCAACGACCATTGGGGCGATTGCCGGAGCGTTACTTACGGGAATTTTTGCACCTAAAATTTTATACATATTTTTTGGCGCGTTGCTCCTCTTTTCGTCCTATAATATGTTAAATAAAATTATTTTTACGAAGAAGGATCAATTGTATCAAGGGCCGATGAGTAAAACAGTAGCACGATTAAAACTAAATGGTAGTTATTACGACAAACAAGAGCAACGCCAAATATCTTATGAACTTACCAATCTAGTTGGGGGATTTTCCATGATGTTTGGGGCCGGAATTGCCAGTGGGTTACTAGGAATTGGCAGTGGGGCCTTTAAAGTTTTAGCTATGGATACCATCATGAAGATGCCGTTAAAACCTTCAAGTGCGACAAGCAATCTTATGATGGGAGTCACCGCGGCAGCGAGTGCCACGATTTACTTTTTTAATGGCTCCATTCAGCCATTGATTGCAGGACCAATAGCAATTGGCGTATTGATTGGTGCAGGGATTGGGACAAGAATCATGCCAAAATTAAAGGCACGCACGCTTAGAATGCTTTTTGTTCCGGTATTACTTTATTTAGGCGTACAGATGGTCTTAAAAGGAATAGGGTGGATGCGATGAATGAAGAAGAAGCAGAGTTAGCTAGAGTCGAGTTAATTATCGGTAAAATCTTGGCTATAGGAACATATAGCGCAGCGATTATCATTATTTTTGGATTGCTGTTATCCTTTTTTTTACCTAATCAGCAAACAATCCAAGCCAAGGAATTGTTGTCGCTCCCTGTTTATTTCAATGAATTAAAAACATTTCAAGCACAAGCATATGTGTTTTCGGGCCTTTTTCTGCTAATATTGACTCCTGCACTGCGGGTAGTCGTATCAATATGGTCGTTTGCTAAAGAACATGATTGGGTATACGTTGCAATCACTTCTTTCGTTCTAATTATATTAGTCAGTAGTTTAATTTACGGCATTATTAACTAATAAAAAGATGGACTAGCGGTGAGGATAAAAAAAGGATGTGAGTGGTAGTGTCAAAACGTATTGAGTCAATCTATCAGTGGATGCGGGATGCTCAATCAGAGAGAATTGATGGGGTTTCTTTAAATTGGACAACAAAAGAACTTGCTGAAAAATTTCAGATTCAGCGCTCAAATGTTAGTAAGGATTTAAATGAATTGGTACGTCAAGGACGATTACAAAAATCAGATGGTCGACCGGTAACCTACCGATTAATCGACCCATATGTCTCATCCTCATCTCATCCCAATAGACAGCAAACGAGACCCGTAGAAAAATACGTGAAGAGCTATAAAGAGGAGCCGTCAAAGACGAGAACGACCCCGTTGACCAATGTTCAACAAGACGTTTTTGCAAGTGTTATCGGTATTAATGGCTCGATGAAAAATGCTGGTGAACAAGCGAAGGCCGCTATTTTATATCCGCCCAAGGGCTTGAATTGTTTGATTACTGGTCCAACGGGTTCTGGGAAGACATTCTTTGCTCATGCGATGTTCCAATTTGCTCGACAAAATGAAGTGATTGGGGAACATAAAGAATTAATCGTGTTTAACTGTGCCGATTACGCTCATAATCCAGAATTATTAATGAGTCATCTATTTGGATATGCCAAGGGAGCCTTCACTGGAGCAGATCAAGAAAAACCGGGAATCATAGAAGAAGCCGATCAAAGTATGCTCTTCTTAGATGAAATTCACCGCTTGCCACCGGAAGGACAAGAAATGATTTTTTACTTTATGGATCATGGCAAGTATAGTCGCCTGGGAGAAAGTGGCAAAAATCGCCAAGCCAATGTTCGAATTATTGGGGCAACCACTGAAAATCCCACGTCCGCTTTGTTAGCAACCTTTTTGCGAAGAATTCCAATCACAATTCAACTCCCTTCTTTTGAACAACGACCAGATTCGGAAAAAATTGACTTGGTTCAAGTCATGGTAGCGCAAGAAGCCAAACGTATTGAACGAACCATTTCGTTAACGGAAGATGTTGTGAAGGCTCTTATCGGAGGTGTAACGTTTGGCAATATTGGTCAATTAAAATCGAATGTCCAATTGGTTTGTGCTAGAGGCTTTTTAAATCATATGTATCACGAACAAATAGAAATCACACTAGATGATGTCCCTGAAGGAATTCGGGCTGGATTACTTCAAATTGCCAATGCCCGACAGTCACAAGTTGCTCTAGCCAAATTACTTACTCCCAAAATGGTTGTCCAACCGGGTGACTCTCAGAATAGCATTCAGACGGACTCTTATGAATTACCTTATAATCTGTATGATATTATTGGCGACAAGGCTGCCTTATTAAAAGCAGAGGGTGTCGATCAAGAAGCTATTCACCATTTTATTTCGACCGATATTAATGTTCATTTGAAATCATTTTATAAGAACCATGGTTTTTCTTTTCAGTCGGAAAATAAATTAAGTGAGTTTGTCGACTCAAGAATTATTGATGTAACGAATAAGATATACAAAATGGTCGTTGAAAAATTAGGAGAGGTCTTTCAGCAGAATTTTTTATATGCGATGAGTCTGCATATTAGTTCCTTCATGAAAAAAATTCAACTTGGTGATTTGCGTTATTCCAATGATAACATCCGGGAAATGGTGTCAAACTATCCTGAAGAGTTGGCGATGGCAAAAGAAATTCGACTCTATATCGCGGATTATTTTCATGTTGATATTCCTCAGGCAGAAGAGGATTATTTGGCAGTTTTGTTAATCTCTTTAAAAAATGCTTCTGTTCGTGGGCAAATTGGAGTTGTTGTAGCGGCGCATGGAGACAGTACCGCCAGTAGTATGGTGGAAGTGGTGAAAAAATTACTCGAAGTTGACCAAATTGCTGCTGTTGATATGCCCTTAGATATGTCTCCAAAAGTGGCCTACGAAAAAGTTGTGGATGCTGTGAAACAAGTCAATAAAAGAAGCGGCGTTCTGTTATTAGTTGATATGGGGTCTTTGGCAACTTTTCAGGAACGGATTCAGCGAGAGACAGGAATTACAATTCGTTCAATCGACATGGTCACAACGCCCAGTGTGTTAGAAGCTGCTAGAAAAGCAGCTGTTCCTGGAAATGATTTAGAAAGTATTTATGAAACGTTAAAAGGATTTCGAGGTTATGGGCAGCTAGGAGAAAAGACGGTCATAAGGCAAAAAAAACATAAGAAAAAAGCCATTTTAGCAATTTGTGCTTCAGGTGAGGGGACTGCAAAACAAGTCAAAGAAATTATCGAAGAAGCGCTCAAACAGCACTATATTCATGATGTTGTGGTGGTTACATTGTCCATTGTAAATTTGAACAATGCATTGCCAAATTTATTGGAAACCTATGAAATAGTGGCATCAACCGGAGTGGTTAATCCAAAAATTGAAGCCCCATTTATCTCGTTGGAGCATTTTATCAATGCAGATATTGACGAATTAATTGACTATCTCTTTTTTGAACAAGATGCTGAAGATTTGACGCAACAAGATTTTTCACAGGAAACAACCAATGAGTCTATCCGAAAACAAGCGTGTAAACAATTTATTTCGGACACAGTCACTTTTTTGAATCCGGATAAAGTCATAGATGCCCTTTGGTTGCTCTCCTCAGAAATTGTTCACCATTTTTCTTTACCAGATTCAGATTACTCATTTCAAACAAATTTTTCGACACATTGCAGTAGTATGTTAGAACGAATTATTATTGGTCAAACATTGAATATAAGCGATGATGAAAGAGTTGAAACGCAGAATTGGGTCTCTTATTCCTGGTTACATGAAAAACTTCAACAATTAGGAGAGGTTTTCCATCTAACGATTCCCGTGAATGAAGAATACTTCTTAGCGGAAATGATCCAGTATCGTTTAAAAGAATAGTGTATAAATAAATAATCTATACACTAAAAGATACACTAATCGTAGTGTATCTTTTTTTGTTTTTAAAGAAAAAAGTAAGGTTTATCAAGGTTTATTTGTGTATCGAAAAGTTGGCATGTTAATTGCTTATAAATAAATGAAAGGAGTGTGACTGTATTCGTCAAGCAAAGAAAGTAGAGGTGGACAAGTCATGACAATCCGTTTGGCACGTATTGATGATCGGTTGATTCATGGTCAAGTGGCAACAGCTTGGACAAAAACAACAGGTATAGAACGAATCATAGTGGTGAGTGATGAAGTGGCACGAGATCCATTTCGAAAAGTATTGCTTAATGAGGCTGCCCCACCGGGAATTCGAACCAATGTTGTTTCAATAGAGCAACTACTAAGGGTTTGTAATCATCCGTTATTTATGCAACAACAGATTATGCTCTTATTTACAAATCCGCAAGATGTTGTTCGTTTGGTTCATGGGGGAATGAGGGTTCCGAGTGTGAATATTGGTGGGATGCGATTTCAAGTAGGTAAGCACATGGTTACAAACTTTGTTTCGATTGATGAACAGGACAAGCAATCCTTTTATTATCTACACCATCGAGGAATTGAATTAGAGTTGCGTAAAGTACCGGCAGACCGCAAAATCTACTTGATGGACTTGTTAGAGAAAGAAAAAAATGTTGCAAACAAAAATGTATAGGAGGGAAAAGAATGGTAGGAATTATCTTAGCCAGCCATGGTGAATTTGCCAAAGGAATTTTGCAGTCGGCAACAATGATTTTTGGCGAACAAAAAGATGTTACAGCGGTTACGTTGATGCCTAGTGAAGGTCCAGATGATGTGAAAGCAAAAATGAAACAAGCTGTTGCAGCATTTGACAACCAAGATGAAGTCTTATTCTTAGTTGACTTATGGGGTGGCACACCGTTTAACCAAGCCAACAGTCTTTATGAAGAACATAAAGATAAGTGGGCAATCGTTGCTGGTATGAACTTACCGATGGTTATTGAAGCATTTGCTGCAAGATTAAGTGAAAACGCTGCACAAAAAATTGCTTCACAAATACTTTCAGTTGCAAAAGACGGAGTGAAAGTACAACCAGATTCATTGGCACCAGCCGCTTCAAAAACTGCTCAAAACGTTTCAAATGCAGGAGCTCCGGGAACGTTTAAATACGTGTTAGCACGGATAGATTCTCGATTGCTTCACGGGCAAGTAGCAACTGCGTGGACAAAAGAAACGCAACCAACACGTATTATTGTCGTTTCGGATGATGTAGCAAAGGATGAATTGCGTAAGAAATTGATTCAACAAGCAGCTCCTCCTGGTGTTAAAGCACACGTTGTACCAGTGGATAAAATGATTGAACTTGCAAAAGACAACAAGCATTTTGGTGGTCAAAAAGCCATGTTGTTATTTGAAAACCCAGAAGATACATTACGGGCAGTTAAAGGTGGCGTTCCTCTTAAGACAATTAATGTTGGATCAATGGCGCACTCCATCGGCAAAGTTCAACCTAATAAAGTTTTAGCGTTTGATCAAAAGGATATTGATACATTTAATGAGTTAAAAAAAGCCGGATTAACCTTTGATGTACGGAAAGTTCCTAATGATTCAAAAGGGGACATGGATGAAATTTTGAAAAAAGCGCAAGAAGAATTAAATAAACAAAAATAGGGAAATCTGAAAGAAATGGAGGAACAACAATTATGGAATTAAATTTTATTCAGATCATATTAGTCGTTGTTGTAGCATTTCTGGCTGGAATGGAAGGAATTCTTGATGAATTTCATTTTCATCAACCAGTAATTGCATGTACATTAATTGGACTAGTAACTGGGAACTTACTACCTTGTCTAATTTTAGGTGGGACGTTACAAATGATCGCTTTAGGATGGTCAAACATTGGTGCAGCCGTTGCCCCAGATGCTGCGTTGGCATCTGTAGCATCTGCAATTATTTTAGTTTTAGGTGGACAAGGAAAAGCTGGCGTTTCTTCTGCAATTGCCATCGCCGTTCCTTTAGCTGTAGCCGGATTATTATTAACAATCATCTGCCGTACAATTACAACAGCATTTGTACATTTTATGGATAGCGCGGCAAATGAAGGCAACATCGGCAAAATTGAGTTTTGGCAAATTGCAGCTATTTGTTTACAAGGTATCCGGATTGCTATTCCAGCAGCCTTAATCTTGGCTGTTGGTGAAGGTCCAGTGAAAGCAATGCTTGAAGCAATGCCAGTTTGGCTAACAAGTGGTTTAGCAATCGGTGGTGGAATGGTTGTTGCCGTTGGTTATGCAATGGTTATCAACATGATGGCAACGCGCGAAGTTTGGCCATTCTTTGCTATTGGTTTCGTATTAGCTACTGTTTCACAAATTACTTTGATTGGTTTAGGTGCAATTGGTGTATCCCTTGCCCTTATTTACTTGGCTTTATCTAAACAAGGTGGATCAGGTAATAATGGTGGAAATACAGGCGATCCTCTAGGCGATATTATTGACAACTATTAATGAAGGAGGCGACACAAGTTATGGAAAATAAAATACAATTAACGAAAAAAGATCGAATCTCTACTTGGTGGCGTTCAACATTCCTTCAAGGCTCATGGAATTATGAACGTATGCAAAATGGTGGTTGGGCTTATACAATGATTCCGGCCATTAAACGATTATATCCAAATAAAGAAGACCGAATTGCAGCCTTAAAACGTCATTTGGAATTCTTTAATACTCACCCTTATGTAGCATCACCTATTATTGGGGTAACTTTAGCGCTGGAAGAAGAACGCGCAAATGGTGCACCAGTTGATGATGTGACAATTCAAGGGGTTAAGGTTGGGATGATGGGACCTTTAGCCGGTGTTGGTGACCCAGTCTTCTGGTTTACTGTAAAACCTATTTTAGGTGCATTAGCAGCGTCTCTAGCAATGGGTGGTAGTATCATTGGTCCAATCATTTACTTTATTGCTTGGAATGCGATTCGGATGGCATTCATGTGGTATACCCAAGAATTTGGTTACAAAGCTGGATCGAAAATAACGGAAGATTTATCAGGTGGCGTATTACAAGACATTACTAAAGGGGCTTCCATTTTAGGGATGTTTATCCTTGGTTCATTAGTTAACCGCTGGGTATCTATTTCATTTAAACCCGTTGTTTCTTCTGTTAAACTTGATACAGGTGCTTATATTGATTGGGATAAATTGCCTTCAGGAGCTGCCGGTATCAAAGCAGCATTGGAACAACAAGGTGCAGGCTTATCTCTATCAGACACCAAAGTAACAACGTTGCAAAATAACTTGGATAGCTTAATTCCAGGACTAGCAGCATTGCTTCTTACATTGTTATGTATGTGGTTATTGAAGAAAAAAGTTTCTCCAATTATCATCATTTTGGGTCTATTCGTTGTAGGTATTGTGGCACATTTAATTGGCTTAATGTAGTCAAATTTGAAAAGCAGGCTCAGATGAATGAATCTGGGTCTGTTTTTATGGATGAGCTTTTGCTATACTTATAGCATAAAACAGGAGGATAGCGATGGTACAATCACTGAATTCAAAAGTTGATTTAGTAAAAGATGGAACTTCTTTTACTGGATTAAATGAATATGGGAAAATTATGATTGGCGACAATGCCTTTGAGTTTTATAGTGATCGAGATCCCAAAAAGTTTATTCAAATTCCGTGGGAAGAAGTTGACTATATCGTAGCTTCCGTTATGCTCAGAGGGAAATGGATACCACGTTTTGCGCTTAAAACCAAAAAGAGTGGTACATACACTTTTTCAGCAAAGGATCCTAAAAAAGTCTTACGAGCGATTAGAGAATATGTTGATCCTAGTAAAATGGTTCGGTCGTTAGGATTTTTTGAGGTTTTGAAAAATTCATTTGTTTCTATCGGCAGAAAATGGCAAAAAAAGTAAAAAGATTGATGGAAATCAATCTTTTTTTGTGTCTTTCAACTTATTTTCATGAAGTTTGATATAATAAGTTTGATTAGTTGATGAAAGAAGGAAAGAAAAATGATACGAGTAGAAAAATTACGGTCAGCAATGAAAAAGGAAAAAATTGATGGGTTTTTAGTTACGAGCCCTTATAACTTACGCTATCTAACCAATTTTACAGGTACAACGGGATTGGCAGTCATTACATTAGATAAAGCGTATTTTGTAACCGATTTTCGGTATACTGAACAAGCTGCTAAGCAAGCACAAGGCTATGAAATTGTGAAAAATGTAGGCCCTATTTTTGATGAAGTCGCAAAACTGTGCCAAAAAGAGGAAATTCAGTCATTAGGATTTGAAGAAGCATTTATTAGTTTTGCACAGTATGGGCAATTGGAAGACCTACTGGAAGAAACGGCATTGATTCCAATTTCAGGAATGATTGAGGAATTACGAGAAATAAAAGATGAAAATGAAGTGAAGATTGTTAGAAAGGCTTGCGAAATAGCCGACCGAGGTATTGAACACATTTGGAATACTATTAAGCCAGGAATGACTGAAATAGAAGTAGCCAATCAATTGGACTTCTATATGCGCTCTTTAGGAGCAACGAGTGTTTCCTTTGACACCATTGTTGCTAGTGGTCTCCGTTCGGCAATGCCGCATGGTGTGGCAAGTGAAAAAATCATCGAAAAAGGAGAATTAATTACTATTGACTTTGGTTGTTATTACGATGGTTATGTTTCTGATGAAACAAGAACATTTGCCATTGGTGACCCAGGTCAAAAACTAAAAGACATTTATCAGATTGTGCTTGAAGCTAATCTAAAAGTTATTGAAGAAGCAAAACCAGGAATGTCTGGAATCGAACTGGATGCAATTGCCCGTGATCACATTGCATCGTTTGGTTATGGAGAAGCCTTTGGTCATTCTACTGGTCATGGGATTGGGTTAGAAATTCACGAAGGACCTAATGTATCATTCCGTGCCGAAAAAAGATTTGTCCCAGGAAATATTATTACCGATGAACCAGGTATCTACTTGCCAGGTATTGGAGGCGTTCGTATCGAAGATGACTTGTTGGTTACAAGTACGGGAAATGAAGTATTAACGAAGGCAACGAAAGAATTTATGATTCTATAAAAAGTAACAGACTGTGTTGGTAGTTTTTATAGCGAAATAAGCTAGAAAATGATACACTAGTACCGAAGTTCTTGCACATTCGTTGAGTTTCTTTTGATTGAAGTAGATGGATAATTAGCATTTTGGAACGCATGGAGTCTTTTCATTTGAGTATCGAAAGTGCAAAGAGATGGAGGAAATCATAATGGTTGAAGAAAAAAGCTTCGTATTAGATACGAATCATGGATTAGGTGAAATTGTGATTGCACCTGAAGTAATTGAAGTTATTATCGGCATCGCCGCTGCGAATGTCGAAGGTGTATATGGCATGAGAGGAACATTTACAAGCAACGTCAATGAATTGTTGGGTAGGAAAGCCCATGGCAAAGGTGTCCATCTAACAATTGATGAAGAAGGAATCAAAGTTGACTTGTATTGCTATATGAAATATGGGGTATCTGTTCCAAAAATTGCTATGGATATCCAACAAAGAGTGAAACAACAAGTTCTGTTTATGACAGATGTCGAATTAATAGAAGTGAATATTCATGTTGTTGCCATTGTACCTGAAAAGGTAGAAGAGTTGGATTTGAAAGAATTATTTGAAAATGATGAGGATGAAAATGAATAAAGAGCTATCCAGACATGAAATTCGAGAAATAGCGATTCAATCGCTGTTCCCTTTAGACTTTAATGCCGATTTTTCAAAACAAGATGCCATCCAACATGCAATTGAAGTGAATCAACATGAACTATTAGATGAACAAGCAGAAAATTTTGTTCCAGAGTATCTGGATTGGCTTGTTTCTGGAGTTTGTGAGCATAAAGGTGAACTTGATAAGGAAATCGAAACGTATTTACGTCCGGGCTGGAAGATTGGTCGCTTGGCTAAAATGGACGTGACGATATTAAGATTAGCGATTTTTGAAATGCGGTATGCGTCAGATGTCCCTAATAAAGTGGTGTTAAATGAAGCAATTGAGTTAACCAAAACATTTAGTGACGACCAATCACGGAAGTTTGTGAATGGTGTTTTATCTTCAATCAACAACAAATTAGAAGCTGATGGCGAGTAAGCCCAGCTTCTTCTTTTTCGTGATGGTGGAATTCATGGAAAAGCAGAAAACATCTTGGTCAATGCTACTCACTCAACTTTGACTATGGTAAAATAAGAAAAAATAAAGGGGTGTGGCAGTTTTATGACAACAATTATTGATGGGAAAAGATTAGCAGATAGATTACAAAATGAATTAAAGGAACAAATAGCGAATGATTCGTTGCGGACGCCACCAGGTTTAGTCGTTTTGTTAGTCGGAGAGAATGCTGCTAGCCAGACTTACGTGCGTAACAAGGAATTGGCTGCTAAACGAATTGGTATCCATTCAAAAGTTGATCGTTTACCTGCAGCAATTTCGGAGAAAGCGTTGTTGGAAAGAATCACTCAGTATAACGTTGATCCGGCTTTTCATGGGATTCTTGTGCAATTACCGCTTCCAAAGCACATTGATGAAGAAAAAATATTGAACGCCATTAGTCCTGAAAAAGATGTGGATGGCTTTCATCCTTTAAACTTAGGAAAACTATTTCTCGGCAAGCCAGAGATGATTCCTTGCACCCCTTATGGCATTATGAAGATGCTTGATGAATACCATATTCAATTGGAAGGGAAAAAAGTGGTCGTGATTGGGCGGAGCAATATTGTCGGTAAACCAATGGCGCAACTAGTCTTAGCACGACATGCGACGGTTACAATTGCCCATTCTCGTACGAAACATTTAGCTGAATTAGCCAAAACGGCAGACATCTTAGTGGTGGCTATTGGTCGCGGGAAGTTCATTACCAAAGAATACGTGAAACCTGGCGCAGTAGTAATTGATGTGGGGATGAATCGTGATGAAAATGGCAAATTGGTAGGCGATGTTGACTTCGAGGAAGTTGCACCATTGACTTCTTATATCACTCCAGTTCCAAAAGGAGTTGGACCTATGACAATTACTATGCTAATGATTCAGACTTATGAAGCAGCCAAAAGGCAGGAGAATGCAAGGTGAGTGAACAATATTTAAGCATTACAGCAATTACCGCCTACTTGAAGAGAAAATTTGAAGCGGACCCTTATTTAGAAAGGGTTTATTTAACAGGAGAAATTTCAAATTTTCGACTGAGACCTAATCATCAATACTTTAGTTTAAAAGATGAACATGCAAAAATTTCGGCAGTGATGTTTAAAGGTGCGTTTCAAAAGCTAACTTTTCAACCTGAAGAAGGAATGAAAGTCTTAGTGATTGGCCGCATTTCATTATTCGAAACAAGTGGCAATTATCAATTATATATCGACCATATGGAACCAGATGGCATTGGAGCACTCTATAAGGCATACGAACAACTGAAAGAAAAACTAAGTAAGGAAGGTCTCTTTCAACTAGCCAAAAAAGAATTACCCAAATTTCCTAAAAGAATTGCCATTCTCACTTCGCCAAGTGGAGCAGTTATTCGGGACATCATTACAACTGTTCGACGTCGTTACCCAATCGTACAGCTCGTCCTTTATCCAACAGTGGTCCAAGGAGAAAAGGCGGCTGCAGATATCACTAGGAATATTCAGCGCGTGGAAGCTGATGGGCATTTTGACACGATGATTATTGGTCGTGGTGGTGGATCAATTGAAGATTTGTGGCCGTTTAATGACGAACAAGTTGCTAGAGCTATCGCGATGGCAAAAACACCAATTATTTCTTCTGTAGGTCACGAAACAGATACAACCATTGCAGATTTGGTGGCTGATGTGCGTGCAGCAACGCCAACTGCTGCGGCTGAATTGGCAGTTCCTGTATTAAGTCAAGAATTACTGAAACTAGATGAAATGAAAATGAGACTACAGCAAGCATTTCTTTACCAGTTAGAAAAACAAAAACAACGGTATGAGAAAGCAAGCCACTCTTACGTTTTTCGTCAACCAGGGCGTTTGTACGAATCGAAATCGCAACAATTAGATATCCTTTCTCAACGCCTAATCCAGCAAATGCAACAAGTGTTTTTTTCAAAACAACAAGTTGCAACAACGTTGATGCAACGACTTTCTTACCAACCCTTAATGCGAGTGTACGAACGAGAATTGCAACAGCAAAACTATTTGGATGAACGATTAAAAAAAGCAATGAATCAACTATTTACATTGGCAGATCAAAAATACAATCATGCCATTCAATCACTTGATTTAGTCAGTCCGTTGAAGATTATGAATCGAGGTTACAGCTATGTATCAAAGGGAAAAGATATTGTTCAGTCTGTGACAAGCATCTCTATTAATGAGGAATTGACCATTCATCTTAACGATGGGATTGTCCAAACAAAAGTAGCGGCAATTCATAAGGAGGAAAAACAATGACAGCAACATTTGAGGAATCACTTGCGGAATTAGAAAAAATTGTATCACGTTTAGAACAAGGGGATGTGCCATTGGAAGAAGCTCTTGCTGTTTTTCAACAAGGAATGGTATTGAGCAAACAATGCAAAGAAACATTGGAAAAAGCTGAAAAAACGTTAACCAAGCTGATGACGGATAATGAGGAAGAGCAACCTTTTGAAGAGGATGAAAAACAATGAAATTCAAGCAACAACCTTTTTTAGACGCGGTTGAACGAGCAATGGATACGGCAATTATTGAACAAACCAATGACGAACGTTTGGCAGAAAGCATGCGTTACTCCATCCATGCTGGGGGCAAGAGAATTCGACCACTTCTTCTTGCAGCAAGTTATTCGTTGTACCAAGAGACGATTGATTCGTCGGTGGTTCAAGTTGCAGCCGCAATTGAACTGATTCATACGTATTCATTGATTCATGATGACCTACCAGCTATGGATAATGATGACTTACGAAGAGGGAAACCAACGAATCATAAAGTGTTTGGAGAGGCACTCGCGATTCTAGCTGGGGATGGTCTCCTAACGTTGGCTTTTCAAGTATTAAGCCAAGCACCATTGGATAATGAGAGAAAGGTTACTTGTCTCAAATTACTTGCTCAAACAGCTGGAACCTTAGGAATGGTCGCTGGACAGGCGGCAGATATTCAAGCAGAAGGAAAACAATTGCCATTGGAAGAGTTACAATGGATTCATGCACGTAAAACAGGAGAACTGATTCGTTTTGCTGTTTTGGCTGGGGGAATCATTGGAGGGGCTTCACAAGAAGAGCAAGCACGACTTGATTTATTTGCGAGAAAGCTAGGCTTAGCATTTCAAATTAGAGATGATTTACTAGACGTCCTTTCAACAACTGAAGAATTGGGGAAAACAGCTCACCGAGACAATGATTTGCAAAAAAGTACCTATCCGCAATTGCTTGGGATAGATGAAGCGAAAATCGAACTAGCAAACCAATTGAGAGAAGCGCACAATATCCTGCAACTGTTCGCTGAAAATGGCTATCAAACGCAAGCACTAGCAGCAATTATGGATAAGTTTACCTTATAATAGAAAGAGGAAAATGATGAAAAAAGAACGGGTAGATGTTTTAGCTGTTCAACAAGGATTATTTGATACGCGAGAACAGGCCAAACGAGGAATTATGGCAGGATTAGTCTATAAAGAAATAAACAAAGAACGACTCGATAAACCTGGTGAAAAAATTGATTATCAAACAGCCTTAGAAATTAAAGGAAAGAAATTGCCTTATGTTTCGCGAGGTGGGTTAAAGTTAGAAAAGGCACTGAAGTTATTTGATTTTTCAGTTAAGGGAAAACGATTAGTAGACATTGGGGCCTCAACAGGTGGGTTTACAGATGTTGCCTTGCAAAATGGCGCACTGCTAAGCTATGCATTGGATGTTGGATACAATCAATTGGCTTGGAAGTTACGACAAGATGAGCGAGTGGTAGTAATGGAGCGCATGAATTTTCGTTATGCAACATCCGCTGATTTTCAGTTTGGTACGCCTGAAGTAGCCACAATTGATGTTTCTTTTATTTCGTTGAAGTTGATTTTACCAACCTTGCACCAAATACTGATGGATGGCGGAGAAGTAATGGCCTTAATCAAGCCCCAATTTGAGGCAGGGCGTGAGGCAGTTGGCAAACATGGAATCGTCCGTAACCCAGCGACGCATCAAGCTGTTATCGAAATGATTGTGGATTTTGCAAGGAAAGAGCGATTTGATGTGCAAAATCTTTCTTATTCACCAATCACAGGTGGCGAGGGGAATATTGAATTCCTGATTCACCTGAAAAAATCGGATAAATTGGGTGAAGTAGCGAGCATTGTAGCAATTGAAGATACGGTAAAGAACGCACACGAACAATTAACATAAAAAAAGCTAAGATATGAATTTGCAACAGATAATTGTGCCACTACGTTATTAGATGAATTGCTTCTTTGATTCTGTTGGGTCCAGTATAAATCCGTCGAATGGAAGTGATTTTAGATCTATTGCTTGAGGAAATTTGTCTTGTTCAAATTTGTGTCAAGGCTCTTTTTCTTTTGTTTTAGAAAATTAGTTTTCTGTCAGGGATTGCGAAAGCACTTTTCATTGTGCAAAAAATACGCTATCATAGGTGAGAAATAGAAGGAGGGACGAGAATGAAAAAAAAAGAACGACATCGTTTGATTGCGCGTTTGTTACTAGAAATGGATATTCAAAAACAGGAACAATTTGTCGAAGTTTTAGAAGAACGTGGCATTCGAGTGACTCAAGCAACAATCTCAAGAGATATAAAAGAATTAAATTTAGTAAAAGTCCCTTCAGAATTGGGAGGCTATCGTTATAGTTTACCCGCACAGAATGAAGAAGAGCAAGCGATGAAATTAGATAAATTGTTAAAAAATGCATTTATTCATGTCAAGAAAATGGACAAATTTGTTCTGTTACAAACAATTCCTGGAAATGCGGTAGCGGTTGCTCCGCTAATTGATCAACAATATTCCCATGCATTATTCGGTATTTTAACAGATGATGACAAAGTCTTAATGATTTCAAATTCAGAAGTAGCTTGTGATGAACTATTTACTTGGTTAAAACAATATGAACAGTAAATGAGGATGATGAGTCGATGTTAGTTGAAATGAGAATTGAAAATTTCGCAATTATTGAGTCCTTGTCGCTTTCGTTTCATGAAGGAATGACAACGCTAACTGGTGAGACTGGCGCCGGTAAATCCATAATTATTGACGCATTGGGTCTTTTGGCCGGTAGTCGTGCTTCAACTGAAGTCATTCGTCAAGGAGCGAAACGTTGTCATTTGGAAGGCGTATTTGATTGGCCAACCAATCCACAATTTTTCACATTGATGCAAGAATTGCTAGTTGATCAAGAGGAAGACTATTTGGTCGTTCAACGGGATATTTCTATAAATGGAAAATCAATTTGCCGGGTGAACGGGCAGGTCATGACATTGGCCAATTTAAAAAGAATTGGTCATTTCTTGGTAGATATTCAAGGACAAAATGAACATCAATCTCTTTTGCAAGCTGATCAACATCAACGATTACTAGACGAATTTGGCAGTGATGAATTTAAAAATGCTTTGCGCGAGTATGTAGTCCTCTTTCATGAATGGAAATCACTTGAAAAAACCGTCAACGACCGAAAGAAAAATGAACAGTCCTATGTACAACGCATGGATATGCTCCGTTTTCAGGTAGACGAAATTGAAAAAGCTGAGTTGCAATCTGGTCAAGAGGAAGCCTTAAATGAAGAGCGTGATAAACTACTTAATTTTCAAAAAATTTTGGATGCGTTTGTCAGCGTTCATCAATTAATTACTGCGGACGATCATGGCATTTTAGATAATTTAGGTCTAGCAAAAAATGAATTAGCGAGTGTCGCTTCCTTTGCAAAGGAATATGAAACCCTCTCGGAGTCATTGACAACGGTCTATTATCAATTACAAGATATCGCAGTCGATTTGTCACGACAAACTGATTTACTCGAGTTTGATGACCAACATCTCCGTCAAATCGAGGATCGACTTGAAACCATACATCAACTAAAAAGAAAATATGGAGACTCCGTCGAATACATATTGGCTTATTATGAGCAAATCTCACTCGAATTATTAGAAACGAATCGATTGGATAGTCAATTAGATCAATTGGAATCACTGTTAGAAGAAAAAGGAAAAATGGTGGCTAAAAAAGCTGATCAATTGCATGATTACCGAAAAAAAATTGCTCATCGCCTAGAAAAAGCAATTATCAATGAATTACGAGAATTATATATGGAACATACGCAATTTGAAATTCATTTTGACACTATTGCTCATGGGTACGATGAACGAGGAAAAGATGAAATACAATTCTTTTTATCTGCGAATCCTGGTGAACCATTGCGACCATTGGAAAAAGTGGCGAGTGGGGGAGAAATTTCACGGATTTTGCTTGCTTTGAAAACCGTTTTTTCTTCCAGCCAAGGACTAACGAGCATTGTGTTCGATGAAGTGGATAGTGGGGTGAGTGGGCGTGTTGCCCAAGCAATAGCCGAAAAAATCTCTCAAATTGGCAGACGCTCTCAGGTTTTGTGCATCACGCATTTGCCCCAAGTCGCAGCTTTTGCTGATTATCAGTACTTTATTTCCAAAACCGTCCAAAATAACCGTACCAAAACAACGGTCGTCGAACTGACCAATTCTGAACGTATTAATGAAATTGCACGTATGCTAGCAGGAGCTGAAGTGACTGCATTAACCAAAAAACATGCTGCTGAATTAATACAGTTAGCCAAGAAGGACCGATTAAAAAAGTCAAATGATGTGTAGTAGATTGGATAAACAGGGTAATAAAAAGCTGAAACGATTTTGTCATCATCGTTTCAGCTTCTTCTCTTTTTTAGCGAATACTGGTAATCGCACCCAACACAATCGAGCCGATTGTTAATATAAGCATTGTCCAAACAACCACCATGGTTACTTTCGCAAACCTACTTTTCTTTTTTTTCTCACTCATATTGTTCATCCTTTTTTCTAGTCATTAGGAACATTTTACAACCTTCTATTCGATAACTCAAGTCACATAGCTAGAATTACAAAAGATTTTTCTTTTTTAAATACCGAATTGCGCCTACACATAGTAGAATCGTTCCAATTGCAATTAACCAGAAGGCACCTTTGGACTGGGCAAAGGGTAAAGAAACGTTCATGCCATAGATACCGCCAATAATAGTTGGAATCGTCAGGACCAAAGTCAAGGAAGTTAAGATTTTCATGACATTGTTCAAATTGTTTGAAACAATCGCAGAGAACGTATCTGTGATTTGGCTAACTAATCGCAAGTGAATACTGGCTGAGGTGACTGCTTGTTTTGTTTCAATCAATACATCTTGCAAATGGTTATGAATGGCATGATTTCTTTTTAACAACGAAATTTCAGAGAAGTGTTCAAGCGTGACTAAATTATTTTTTGTGGCGGATTCAATCAATACCAAACTTTTTTGAATATCAAGCATTTGATACAATTGCTTATTTTCTGTTGACACTTTAATTTGCCCCTCGAGAACCGCCAGTTGGTGTTTAATTTTTTTTAAATATTGATTAAATGATAAAACAAGTTTCCATAGTATTTGAAGAACCAAATTCATTTCGATGGACATATCATTCTGATGGAAATGAATTTCTGGAAGCTCGTCAAAAAAAATCGGTGGGTATTTTGAGACTGTTAATACTTTTCTCTCTGGAGTAAAGATAATGGCTAGTGGATACGTTTCATATTGTGGGTACCCATTCGGACTGACAAGTGCATGTGGGTATTGCAGTAAGAGCAATGCCGCTCGTTCAAATACACTTTGCTCTAATCCTTCGTAGCGAGAATTTTCAGCGTCATCGAGCACAGCAGTTAAATAGTCCATCGGCAAATGATAGGAAGAAGACAAGTCCGTTAATTCATCTGCATTTGGACTTTCAATATGAATCCATTGGACATTTTTACTGTCTTTTGGCTGTTTTTCAAGCTGATCGTGAATAAAAGAATAGTAGTGAATCATAGCAACCTCCCGCTAATGAATGAAATATTTTTAAAATTTAACAAAATGAAACATTTATGTAAACAAAATGAAGTATAGTATACCTAATGTATAGAAAGGACCGAAGTACATGCAACCTTTTCAATTAAATCTTATAATTTGGTACGTTTACCCTATTATAGCAATATTTGGCTCACAATTCATTGTTTCCTTCTTTCATTTGAAACAAAAGTATCAATTAAAAACTCCTGACGTTGCTACACCATTTTTAATGATTGGCCTTCATTTTTTTTCAATCGCAGCACTAGGTAGAAGTGTATTGGCGTATTATTTCATTTCGATTATTTTATTAGGAATGGGATTAGCGTTGGTTCATGCTTACTTTTTTGATGACATTCATTATGGTCGGTTATTTAAGATGTATTGGCGAATGGTTTTTTTATTAACAATTTTCCTTTATGCAATCTTGCTTTGTTGGAATCTCCTCGCGTATTTTTCTTAATATGCACAAGGGAATTTAGTAAAAACAGCCCCAAAAACTATTTGGTAAAAACAAGTCAAAAAAAATCTTAACTTTTCAGAGAAAATGTGGTAGAAAGTGGGGGATTGTGGTAGACTTTATTTATTAAGTGGAGGATAGGGGTTATTAGCCATGTTAATGGGTGAATTTCAACATTCAATTGACGCGAAAGGTCGCCTGATTGTCCCAGCAAAGTTACGTGAACAACTTGGTGAAAAGTTTGTAGTAACTAGGGGACTGGATGGTTGCTTATTTGGCTACCCTTTGGATGAATGGAATCAACTTGAGACGAAGTTAAGTGAGATGCCCCTTGCCAAAAAAGATGCCCGGACATTTGTTCGCTTTTTCTATTCGGCAGCCACTGAATGTGAAATTGACAAGCAAGGAAGAATAAACATTCCAAATACCTTACGTGAACATGCACATTTGACGAAAGCTTGTGTCATTATTGGTGTTGCTAATCGTATTGAAATTTGGGATGAAGAAAAATGGCAAGCTTTTTCGGAAGAAGCTGAAGAAAACTTTGATGAAATAGCAGAAACCATGATTGATTTTGGATTGTAGAAAGAGGAAGCTAAGTGGAATTTCAACACTATACGGTTATGAAAAAAGAAACAGTAGAAGGATTAGCAATTAAACCGAATGGTGTTTATGTGGATTGTACTCTGGGAGGAGCAGGTCATAGTGAATACCTTCTTAGTTTGCTAGGACCAGATGGACATTTATTTGCTTTCGATCAAGATCAAAAAGCCCTGGATTTTGCCAAACTTCGTCTACAAGCCTATGTCGAAAAAGGTCAAGTCACATTTGTAAAAAGTAATTTTCGAAATCTAAAAAATGAACTAGCAAAATTAGGAGTAACGAAAGTAGATGGCATACTCTATGATTTAGGCGTTTCCTCACCACAGTTAGATGAGGCAGATCGTGGTTTTAGCTATCATCAAGATGCCCCTTTGGATATGCGCATGGATCAATCTGCCACATTTTCCGCCTATGAGTTAGTGAACAATTATTCCTATAATGAGCTTGTGAAAGTCTTCTTCCGCTATGGAGAAGAAAGATTTTCAAAGCAAATTGCGCGAGAAATTGAACGTGTGCGTGCGAATCAACCTATTGCTACTACAGGAGAATTAGTTGAGATTATCAAAACGGGTATCCCAGCGCCAGCACGGAGAAAGGGTGGACATCCGGCCAAACGGATTTTTCAAGCGATTCGGATTGCGGTCAATGACGAATTGGGTGCGATTGAAGAATCG
This sequence comes from Enterococcus camelliae, assembly GCF_042685105.1. NCBI lineage: Bacteria > Bacillati > Bacillota > Bacilli > Lactobacillales > Enterococcaceae > Enterococcus > Enterococcus camelliae. The sequence continues at coordinate 129,530 of NZ_JBHUMO010000039.1, forward strand.
TTAGAACAAGCAATTGAACTGATTCATGTCGGTGGTCGAATTAGTGTCATCACTTTTCATTCTCTCGAAGATCGTTTGGTGAAGAATATTTTTAAAGAATATAGTCAAATCAAGGAATTACCTCCTGGCTTGCCAATTATTCCAGAAGAATATCAACCTATTTTAAAAATTGTAAATCGTAAACCAATTCTGTCTAGTGATGCTGAATTAGAGGAAAACAATCGTTCTCGGAGTGCGAAACTAAGAATTGCTGAAAAAATAAAGGAAGGGGAGGGGTAGAATATGGCTGAGCTAAAAATGAAAGATGTACAAATTCATCCTTATGAGACAGATTTTCAGTCTAATCAACAGGTAGTATTTGAACAAACACAACGTCCTGAAATCATCAAAGTCCCTACTTCTCCTATTACAAAAATAGCTAAATTAAGTCGGTTAGAGAAATGGTTGATTTTTTTCGTTATTTTTGGAGCAATTGCTCTTGGACTCTTGGCGATTAGTTTAAGAACCCAAATCAGTTCTGTCGAAAACTCAATAACGACGATTCAAAATGAAATTGATGATGCAAATACGACAAAGGCCGATTTACAACAAGAAAAAAATGAACTTTCTAAAACAGATAGAATTCAGAAAATCGCTGAAAAAGAAGGATTGTCAATCAAAGAGGATAATTTAAGGAATGTGAAGTAAATGAGTCTGAAGGAAAAAACGAAGCGATATTTCAATAAGAAAAACAAGTCACCAAAGAACAATCGCAAAATCGTGGGAATTATTCTATTTTCCATGACGTTTGTGATGTTCTTTTTATTTGTTATCCAACTAACAAAAATTGTGGTTATTGGAGAAGTTGCCAATGTATCATTGGAAGATAAGACCAAACAACTATATCAAGGAAGCAAAATTGTCAAAGCCAAACGGGGAACAATCTATGATCGCAATGGGATTGCTATAGCGGAGGACGCGACGTCCTATTCAGCCTATGCAACCTTATCAAAAACGTATACTAGTGGCAATAAAAAATTATACGCTCAGAAAAAAGATTTTGAGAAATTGGTTGCTATTCTAGCAAAAGAAATTAGTGGATTTGACAAGAAAAAAGCACTATCAGCTTTGGAAAATGGGGCAAAAGATAACCTTTGGCTTGTCGAATTCAGTCAAGCAAAGAATTTAACCTTAAAGCAACGGACGGCAATTGAGACGGATTTAAAGAATGAAGATCTTGTAGGAATTTATTTTAATGACAATCAAGCAAGAATGTATCCAAATGGCGAATTCGCTTCTCACCTAATTGGGTATACAGATTTAGAGGAAAACAAATCCGGCGAAAAAGAATTAGTCGGGAAAATGGGAATTGAGGCAGCCTATGACGATATTCTCAAAGGGACCAACGGAAAGATTGTCTACCAACGTGATAATTATCAAAATCCATTACCAGGAACGGTGTCAGAGACGGTGGCTGCCAAAGATGGCAAAGATATTTATACAACCTTAGATAGTCGCTTGCAAGTTTATCTAGAAAAATATATGAAAGAATACTATGAAAAACTAGAAGCAAAAACGATGACGGCCATGCTTGTAAAAGCCGACACGGGTGAAATATTGGCGATGGACCAGCAACCATCATTTGACCCAGAAACTAAAAAAGGTCTAGGAACGGAATACGATCCGAACTTTAATTGGGCCAATACACTTGTGGAGGAGCCATACGAACCTGGTTCTACAATGAAAATTATGACAACCGCCGCTGCGATTACACAAGGGGTTTATGATCCGAATGAAACGTATCAAGGTGGGAAAATTGAAATTGCAGATGCAACGATAGATGATTGGGATCACGGTGAAAAAGGAATGTTGACTATGCGACAAGCACTCTCATGGTCAAGTAATAAAGGGATGGTCATTTTAGAGCAAAAAATGCCGGATGCTTGGCGTCAATATTTGAAGAAATTTGGGTTTGGTCAAAGTACCTATTCTGGTCTGGTGAATGAGAGTGCTGGAACATTGCCTTCAACAAATATTGTGGATACAGCGATGAGTGCGTTTGGTCAAAGTATTGGTGTGACGAATTTTCAAATGATGCAAGCCTTCACGGCCATTGCAAATAATGGTAAAATGTTGAAACCACAATATATCACCAAAATTGTCAACCCAAATACCAATAAGGTGACAGTGATGGAGCCAGAGGTTGTTGGAAATCCGGTAACGGAGGAAGCAACCAAACAAGTTAGAGAATATATGCGTGATACCACTGAAAACGAAGAGTACGGAATTGCTTATGGGAAATACAATGTGCCCGGCTACCACGTAAGTGTCAAAACAGGGACTGCTCAAATATCTGAGAATGGCACGTACTTAAAAGGTGAAAATGATTATATCTATTCGGCTGTTTCAATGGTTCCATCGGAAAATCCTGAATATATTTTTTATCTAACCATTAAACAACCCAAAAAATATGATTACAACGCATTGTCGGACATTACCAATGCTATCTTGAAACGAGCAATGGATTTAACAAGTTCCGACGCAACAACTGATGGCTCTTCGACAGAACCATCAACAGAAAAAATTAAAATTGATGATTATCGAAACTTAGCAACTACAACTGCGGCTACTGCAGCTCAAAAAAGTGGATTGGATCCAATCGTTCTGGGAGAAGGCTCAAAAGTAAAGAGTCAATCTATTGAAGCAGGCAAAACCGTATTAGCTGGTGAAAAATTATTGTTGTTAACAAATGATGATGCCGTAACTATGCCAGATATTACTGGTTGGTCAAAAACGGATATCCTGAAATTGACCGACTTATTAAAGATTGATGTGAAATTTGAGGGAGAAGGTTATGCAACCTCACAAAATATTGAAGCATATTCAACAGTAGGAAAACAAAAATTGACGGTCGTTTTAAAAGAAAATCAGTAATAGGAGTGCAGAAAATGGATTGGGAAAAGATGTTTTTACCATTAGCAAGTGGTTTTGGTATTACAGTGGCTTTTATGCCACTGTTTATTGGTTATTTTCAAATGAAAAAATATGGACAAGAAATAAGAGAGGAAGGACCGAAGTGGCATCAGAAAAAGGCCGGTACTCCGACAATGGGCGGGGTCGTCTTCCTATTAGCCGCTGTAATCACATCACTGTGGGTCGGTGCTTGGCAAAAACAACTCACAACCACACTAACAATTTTATTGTTTATTCTCGCATTATATGGATTTATTGGTTTTTTTGATGATTTTATCAAAATTTTCAAAAAAAGAAACATGGGATTAAATTCAATCCAGAAACTGATTGGCCAAATCGTAGGGGCACTCGTTTTTTATGGGGTTTATTTATATGATGGCAATGACAATCAACTAAATATATTTGGTCAAACCATTCATTTAACTTATTTTTATGGTCTATTTGTCATTATTTGGTTAGTTGGTTTTTCAAATGCAGTCAATTTGGCAGATGGCATTGATGGATTGGTAGCGGGCTTAGGCACGATTTCCTTTGCTACGTATGCAATAATTGCATACCATCAAAACCAAATTGATGTACTCATTTTATGTTTGAGTATTATCGGTGGATTAGTTGGTTTCTTTGTCTATAATCATAAACCTGCCAAAATATTTATGGGTGACGTAGGTGCATTATCATTAGGTGGGATTTTGGCTGCTGTTTCCATTTTGTTGCATCAAGAGTGGTCCTTATTATTGATTGGTTTTGTCTATGTATGTGAGACACTAAGCGTTATTTTACAAGTAGGATATTTCAAGTCAACTGGGAAGCGATTGTTTAAAATGTCCCCCATCCATCACCATTTTGAAATGCTTGGTTGGTCAGAATGGAAAATAAATGGCGTCTTTTGGACAATTGGCTTGATTTGTTCTATGCTAACGCTATGGATTATCTTATAGGAGACGATGAAACATGAAAAACATTACAACTTACGAAAATCAAAAAGTCTTAGTGCTAGGATTAGCGAAAAGCGGATTTAGTGCGGCCAAATTGCTTCATCATTTGGGCGCACTTGTTACCGTTAATGATGGCAAAGTTTTTGAAGAAAATAAAGATGCGCAAGAATTGTTATCAGAAGGCATAAAGGTCATCACTGGTAGTCATCCATTGGAGCTTTTAGATGAAGATTTCGCACTGATTGTTAAGAACCCGGGCATTCCATATTCACATCCGTTTGTCCAAAAAGCATTGGAACGCAACATTCCCATTCTAACAGAAGTGGAATTGGCTTATGAAATATCAGAAGCACCGATTATTGGTATTACTGGTACAAATGGGAAAACGACAACAACCACAATGATTGAACACATATTGAATCAATCCATGACAACAGGGGTTGCACGGTTAGCTGGAAATATTGGGTTCCCAGCTAGTACAGTTGCCCAGGAAGCCGGTCCGAATGATGAATTAATCATGGAACTTTCAAGTTTTCAATTGATGGGTATCACAACATTTCATCCAGAGATTGCGGTCATTACGAATATTTATGAAGCACATATTGATTACCATGGAAGCAGAAAAGAATATGTCAAAGCAAAATGGCATATCCAACAAAATATGTCAGCTGCTGACTACTTGGTTGTCAATTGGAATCAAAAAGAATTGCAAACATTGGCCCAACAAACAAAAGCAACCGTCATCCCTTTTAGTACGGAATCTGAGGTACCAGGTGCATACGAAAAAGATGGCAAATTATTTTTCAAGGATCAGTTCATTATGCTAGCAGAGGAACTGGGTGTCCCAGGGCAACATAATATTGAAAATGCGCTGGCGGCGATTGCCGTCGCAAGTTTGAAGAAGGTTCATCCAGCGATAATTAAAGCCGCATTAAGCCAATTTACCGGGGTGCCCCATCGTACGCAATATGTTGGAACAGTCCAAGACGTTCGCTTTTTCAATGATTCTAAAGCAACAAACATCTTAGCCACTAAAATGGCACTTGGCGGATTTCAACATCAAAACTTAATTTTATTAGCAGGTGGATTAGATCGTGGAAATACATTTGATGAATTAATTCCAGCTTTGACAGATGTGAAAGCCATCCTTTTATTTGGACAAACCAAAGAAAAGTTAGCGGATGCTGCACAGAAGGCGGGTATTCCGATAATTAAATTTACCGAAAATGTTGAGACAGCTGTACCCCTCGCTTTTTCAATCAGTAGTCCAGGAGACACAATTTTATTATCTCCTGCGAATGCAAGCTGGGATCAATATCCCAACTTTGAAACGCGCGGTGATCGTTTTGTTCAGGCAATGAAACAGTTAAAATAGGAAGAAATGAGAGAAAAAGATGAGAGTACTAGTTACTGGTGGAGGAACTGGAGGACATATTTATCCGGCCTTGGCATTTGTAAAATATGTGAAACAAATGGACCCAAACGCAGAATTTATGTATGTTGGTGCTAAAAGAGGGTTAGAAAACAAAATTGTTCCTCCTTTAGGAATTCCATTTAAAACGTTGGAAATTCAAGGATTTAAAAGAAGTTTTTCAGTTGAAAATCTTAAGACAATTCAATTGTTTTTGAAAAGTATTCGTCAAGCGAAGAAAATAGTAAAAGAGTTCAAACCTGATATCGTCATTGGAACGGGCGGATATGTCTCAGGCGCTGTAGTCTATGCAGCTGCAAAACTACATATTCCCACAATCATTCATGAACAAAATAGCGTGCCAGGCATGACCAATAAATTTCTGGCAAAATATGTTGATCGCGTTGCCATTGCCTTCCAAGATGCGGCACCTTATTTTCCAAAATCAAAAACAGTATTGGTAGGAAACCCTAGGGCGCAAGAAATGGTAGGTATTCAAAAATCAGCAATATTGGAACAATATAATTTAGAAGTGGCTGTTCCGACTGTCCTGATTTTCGGCGGAAGTCAAGGTGCCTTAAAAATTAATCAAGCTGTGATTCAAGCTTTGCCTGAATTTTCGAAGAAACCTTATCAAGTATTATATGCTTCTGGGGAAAGGTATTTCCAAGAAATTGAAGAAACCATCGGTATGACAAAAGACGCATTTAAGAATATAAGCATTCAACCTTATATTAATCAAATGGCGGAAGTTATGGTAAATTGCGATTTGCTGATTGGTCGGGCGGGTGCAACCTCAATTGCTGAATTCACTGCCTTGGGATTGCCTGCTATTTTAATTCCGAGTCCATATGTAACGAATGATCACCAAACAAAAAATGCTCAAAGCTTAGTTCAGATTGGCGCAGTTGAAATGATTAAAGATGCGGAATTGAATGCACAGACACTTGTTGAAGCAGTTGATAAAATTATGAGCAATGAAGTGCTTCGTCAGTCGATGGCAGAAGCCTCTAAATCTGAAGGAATCCCAAATGCTTCCGAACGCTTGTATCGGTTGGCGAAATCAATTACTCGGGATTGAGAGGAGGAAGTCTTATCAAAAAGGAAAAAAAATCTCAATCTGAAGAAAAAGCGTTGACTCCATGGCAAGAAGAACATGCACGATACCTTGAACAAAAAAAAATTGGCGATAAAAGCCAGACCAATGCTACAGAAGAAAAACCTAGCGAGCAGCCTACTGAAGCACAAACAATGACGCAAGAACAATCAAAAGAAGACGGGACAGTTGAAGATGTTCAGTTAGAACGAACGAGTGAGCGCGTGTCGTTTATGGATAAATTACCTAACCTGCATTCCTATCATAACAAACAATTGTTTCGACGAGTGGCGCTTATTATTGGGGTGCTGTGTATTCCATTATTAATCTGTGGCTACTTTATTTCCCCCTATAGTCGATTGGCGAAAATCGAGGTGACTGGCAATCAGTTGGTTTCGAGTCAGGATATTTTAAACGCTTCACAGTTGCAATTAGATGAAAACTTTTTTCAACAATATCAAGAAAGAAAACAAGCCAAAACGAAGATTCAAACTCGCAATCCTCGTATTAAATCTGTAGCAATATCAATGAGTGGACTAAACGAATTGAACATACATGTTACAGAATACAAAGAAATTGCACAACTTTCCAAAAATGGTACCTACTACCCAATTCTTGAAAATGGAAAAGTTTTAGAAGAAACACACAAAGATGCCAACAAGCAACAAGTAATTTTAGAAAAATTTACAGATCATCAGTGGATTCTGGCGACCATTACTCAATATAAAAAATTATCCAGTGCTTTACAGAGTGCCATTTCTCAAATTTCTTATGAAGCTACAAAAGCAAACAAGCAACTTCTTCATTTATATATGAATGATGGGAATACCGTGATTGTTAATATTGACAATATGGCAACCCAAATGAAATACTATCCTCAAATTACAAAAGATTTAACCAATAAAGGAATTATTGATATGGAAGTGGGCATTTTTTACGCACCTTATGAAAGTTCCACTTCGGATCAAGAAAAAGAACAGGATTCAACCACTTCTTCTAGTGAAGAATCGGTCTCTTCAGATGAAAACCAGGAGAATAATTAGTTAAAAAAGTTATTTGAATAAAATATTACATATTATTTATCCTAACGCCTTTATCATCGCCTATAAAATATGGTAAAATTGGTAGAAATGAAAAGAAATCCCAGTTTATTTGGCGGTTGAATGAATAAGATATAGATACAATTAGGAGGGAATCCCATCCATGGCAAAATCAGGAATTTATGTGGGCTTGGATATCGGTACATCATCAGTAAAAGTAGTCGTTGCTGAATTTATTGATAACCAAATGAATATTATTGGCGTAGGAAATGCTAAATCAGAAGGAATCAATCGTGGTATCGTTGTAGACATCGAAAAAACAGTCAATGCGATTCATCGTGCGATTGGTCAGGCAGAAGAAAAAGCGGGTATCCAAATTCGTAATGTAAGTGTTGGTTTACCGGCGAATTTATTAGAAGTTGAAAATTGCCAAGGGATGATTGCCGTTAATGGTGAGTCAAAAGAAATCACGGATGAAGATGTGCGAAATGTGACTTCCGCTGCTTTGGTGCGTTCGATTCCACCTGAAAGACAAATTGTCGCAATTATTCCACAAGAATTTACAGTGGATGGTTTTGAAGGAATCAAGGATCCACGTGGTATGATTGGTGTACGCATGGAAATGTTTGGTCTTTTGTATACTGGGCCAAAGACAATTGTCCACAATATAAAAAAATGTGTAGCTAATGCAGGACTTGTGTTGGATGAACTAATTATTACACCTCTGGCTTTGACCGAAATGATTCTATCTGACGGAGAAAAAGACTTTGGTACAACAGTGATTGACATTGGCGGTGGTCAAACCACGACCGCAGTTATGCATGATAAGCAGTTAAAATTTACACATGTCAATCAAGAGGGTGGGGAGTTTGTAACAAAAGATATCTCTACGGTTCTTAATACCTCATTCAATAATGCAGAAGCGTTAAAAATCAACTATGGAGACGCCTATCCTGATCGGACATCGGAAGCAGAAGAATTTCCAGTAGATGTGATTGGAAAAATGGATCCCGTGAAAGTAAATGAAAAATATTTATCAGAAATCATTGAAGCAAGAATGGAACAAATCTTTAGTAAATCAAAAGAAGTATTGGATTCCATTGAAGTATTAGAACTTCCTGGTGGCGTCGTATTAACTGGTGGAGCAGCAAGTCTGCCTGGTGTGGTTGAATTGGCGCAAGAAATTTTTGGAACAACCGTAAAATTATATGTACCAAGTCATATGGGATTGCGTAATCCGGTTTTCACAAATGTGATTAGCTTGGTTGATTTTGCGGCCAATGTTAGCGATGTTTATCGAATTGCTAAAAGTGCTGTTACCGGTGAAACGGTTGCACCAAGCCAAAGCTATCAAACAGCACCCGTCCGACAAGCCTCAGAAACGGTTTCATCTTCTTATGAAGAAGCCGATGAACAAGAGTACCAAGAATCAGAAGAATCTCATTCAGAAGGAAGTTTTACTGACAAAGTAAAAGGTTTCTTCTCAAATATTTTTGATTAAGCAGGAGGAATGCAAATTATGGAATTTTCAATTGATAATAATGTGAACGAAGGCGCTGTAATCAAAGTAATCGGTGTAGGCGGTGGCGGTGGTAACGCCGTCAATCGAATGATTGAAGAAAATGTAAAAGGTGTCGAATTCATTGCAGTTAATACCGATGTACAAGCACTTAAAAATTCAAAAGCAGAAACAGTCATCCAATTAGGCCCTAAATACACAAGAGGATTAGGTGCGGGTTCTCAACCAGAAGTTGGTGAAAAAGCAGCGGAAGAAAGCGAACAATTCATCCGTGAAGCTTTAGAAGGTGCTGATATGGTCTTCATCACTGCTGGTATGGGTGGTGGAACTGGAACCGGTGCTGCACCAATCGTAGCTAGCATTGCGAAAGAATTAGGTGCGCTAACGGTGGGTGTTGTTACGCGTCCATTTACTTTTGAAGGACCAAAACGTGGTCGTTTCGCAGCAGAAGGAATTGCGAAATTAAAGGAAAATGTTGATACCTTACTAATTATTTCAAACAACCGTTTATTGGAAGTTGTTGACAAAAAGACACCGATGTTAGAAGCATTCCGTGAAGCTGATAATGTATTGCGACAAGGTGTTCAAGGGATATCTGATTTAATCACTGCTCCTGGATATGTGAATCTCGACTTTGCAGATGTGAAAACAGTGATGGCCAACCAAGGAACAGCTTTAATGGGTATTGGGGTTGCCAGTGGAGAAGAACGTGTAATTGAAGCAACGAAGAAAGCTATCTCTTCCCCATTGTTAGAAACATCAATCGATGGTGCAGAGCAAGTCTTACTAAATATCACTGGTGGATTGGATATGACGTTATTTGAAGCACAAGACGCTTCAGATATTGTTGCAAGTGCCGCAAGTGGAGATGTTAATATTATTTTAGGAACATCTATTAACGAAGATATGGGCGATGAAATTCGGGTAACAGTCATTGCAACGGGTATTGACCCAACAAAAAAAGATAGTCGATCTGCCCGTTCTCCTAGAACGAGTCAGATCCAATCAAAAACACAAAAACCAACAATCGAGTTGGATCAAGCCCAACCAACTTCAAATGAAGAAGAAACCGCATTTGGCAATTGGGACATTCGTAAAGAACAAACCATTCGTCCAAAGGTTGATGAAACACAATTTGATACTATTGAAAAAAAAGAATTTGATACATTTTCGCGTGACGAACAAAAAAACTCGGACGACGAATTAAGCACACCACCATTTTTCCGTCGTAAAAGATAGAGGAGGAAGAGCACATGATTTCTGATAACTTGCGGAAAGTGGAGCAAGAGGTACAGAAAGCATGTGCTCTTGCTTCGCGAAAAAGAGAAGAGGTCACTCTGGTAGCAGTAACAAAAACAGTTGATTTGGCAAGCACGATGGCGATTGTTAACCAAGGCGTTACGCATTGTGCTGAAAATCGTGTGGAGCCCTTTCTGAGTAAGAAAGCAGCTATGAAAGATCAGTCCAATGTTACTTGGCACTTTATCGGTAATCTCCAACGAAGAAAAGTAAAAACGGTTATTAATGAAATCGATTATTTTCATGCCCTCGATAGCCTAACATTGGCAGCTGAGATTCAAAAACGTGCGACCAGAAAAATTCGTTGCTTTATTGAAGTCAACGTTTCAGGAGAAGAAGCAAAACAAGGGATTCAACCTGCTATGCTACAGTCCTTTGTCGAAGAATTAATTGCATATGATAAAATTGAAATTGTGGGATTGATGACGATGGCCCCTTTTCATTCTTCTGAGATGGAGCAACGAACCATCTTTCATCAATTACATATGATGCAACAATCAATCGCAGCTCAAAAAATAGTGAATGCGCCCTGTCTTGAACTGAGTATGGGGATGAGCAACGATTTTCCAATCGCAGTCGAAGAGGGTGCGACCTTCATTCGCGTAGGCTCAGCATTATTTAAAGAATAGAAAAAAGGAGGAAGAAACTTGTCTCTTAAAATGAAGATTTCCAGTTTTTTTGGTCTAGATGACGAAAACTATATGGATGATGACCCGTACTTCAATCAACAATCAGAAGCAAGTCAGGTAAGAAGTACCCATCATACAGGTGCCAAAGATGCCTTTACAACTAGAGCAAGCAAAAAGGTGAACCAACCGACACCGACAGCCTATACAACAAGCAAGCAAAGTAATAAGCAAACACGTCCTATTGCTAGTCAAGAAACTGCTCAGATGAAGCATTATGAAGAGCGAAAAGGGAATCAAGCTTCGCAGAAAGTAGTTACGATGCAGCCTACATCGCCATCAAAATCAAGACCTCAAGAAAAAAATACTGTCCATTCAAGTAAAATCATTATCGTCGAACCAAAAGTCTATTCAGAAGCAATGATTATCGCGAAACATGTTATTGGTGGAGAATCTGTATTAGTTAATTTTCATTTAATAGATGAACCCCAAGCTCGTAGAATTGTTGATTTTCTAACAGGTGCCGTGTATGCTGAAGATGGCGACATCAAACGAGTAGCTGATGAGATTTTTTTATGTACACCAAAAGGCATTGAAATCGATGGAACTGCACAATCTCTCGTTGATAACAATCTTTTTGATTTATAAGGGAGGTGCATCTTATTTTAATTTTACAAATTGTTTCATTACTTAATAAGGCGATTTATTTGTATTCGATATTGCTTGTTATTTACGCACTACTTTCGTGGTTTCCTGGAGCCTATCAAAGCTTTCTAGGCAAACTTTTAAACAAAATTTGCGAACCTTATCTTAGTCTATTTGACCATTTGCGATTGCAGATTGGCCCAATTGATTTTACGATTTTTGTAGCAATTATTTTGTTGGATTTAGCAGGTAAGGGATTAACAATATTGCTGATGATGCTAATTTAGAAAGGAGCATAATACAGTGGACGCAAATATCTACCAGCATTTTAGAAATGACGAACGTCCATTTATAGATGCTGTGCAAGATTGGATTGAAAAAGTTCAAATGCAGTACGCTCCTTATCTAACTGATTTTCTCGATCCGCGGCAAGCTTTCATCCTGGAAACGATTGTTCGCCAACAATCTGATCTACAGTTTCAGTTTTATGGTGGATATGAGCAAGCTGAAAGAACACGATGTCTGATTTATCCCGATTACTATACACCTGTACAAGATGAGTTTGATATTATACTTTTTGAAATCAAGTATCCCGAAAAATTTACCCAACTTTCGCATGGGAAGATTCTAGGCACACTAGTGCATTCCGGTATGAAGCGCGAATTTTTTGGTGATATCATTTCTGATGGCCAACAATGGCAAGTTTTTGTTGCTAAAGAAGTGCAGAACTATGTCCAATTGCAAGTGACAAAAATGGGCTCTGTTCATATTCGATTAATCGAAAAGAATTATACAGAAGTGCTGTCCCCAAAAGATGCTTGGCTAGAGGAAGCAACAACAGTTAGTTCCATGCGTCTAGATACAGTCATTGCCAGTGTTTTTTCAATTTCACGACAGCGCTCAAAACTGTTAATCGAAACGGGAAAAGTAAAGGTAAACTGGCGAGTAGCCGAACGTCCGGATTTTATGTTAGAATTATTAGACATTGTATCGATTCGAGGCTTTGGCCGTTTGCAAATTCAAAAGCAGGGTGGTACAACGAAAAAAGAAAAGATTCGTTTGGCAATCGGAGTATTGCGTAAATAATAATAAAGAGGTGTAAAAAATGGCATTAACCCCATTAGATATTCAAAATAAAAGTTTTCCAACCAAAATGCGTGGCTATGAAAAAAGTGAAGTAGATGATTTTTTAGATTTAGTTGTTCGAGATTATGAAGCAGCTGTACAGAAAAATCGTGAACTAGAAAAAACATTAAAACATGCAGAAGAAAAACTAGAATACTTTAATGAACTAAAAGATGCACTGAATCAGTCAATTATTGTAGCACAAGATACAGCAGATAAAGTGAAATCAAGTGCAAGTAAAGAGTCCGAAGTCTTGGTGACAGCTGCACAAAATCGAGCGGATGAATTAATTTCGAATGCTGAAAAACGTGCGCATTCCTTAACTACGGCAGCGGAAGATAAAGCAAAAGAAATTCTAACAGAAGCAACTGAAAATGCACGTCAATTAGTAACTGAAACCAATGATTTAAAGAAAAAAACAAGAGTATTCCACAGCAACTTATCACTAATGTTAGAATCACAATTGGAACAAGTGAAAAGTCCAGAATGGGAAGAAATATTAAAACCTTTTTCTAGCTATGTTCAAGACAGTCACTCAGTAATACGCGAAGTATTATCAAAAGAACTTGACAATGAAAAAGAAGATGCAGTAAACTCAGAACAAGTAGCTGCGGCAATGGAGCAACCGGTTATTGAAGAAGAACCGATTGTCGTGGTGGACGCAACTGAGAAAATTATTGATATTCCAGAACCAGAAAGTAATAACTAAGACACATAATAGAACAGCAATTTGGATATATTTTTTTAAGCGAGTTGGTGATGGTGTAAGACTGACAAACCCTGTATCTAAATGATCCTCTATTCAGTTTTGTTTCTGAAAGATAAGTAAGAAACAACGAGTAATCTCGTTAACGATTACTAAAGCAAATAGTTGCTACTATTTGAAACATTGGGTGGTACCACGAGAAATTCGTCCCTTCATACTTGTATGAAGGGCTTTTTTTGTTTATCAGATGAAGCCCATTGGTTAGCGTGAGAAAATTAAAAAAAAAAATTGAGAAAAAAGATTGGAGCGAATAGCATGAAAATGAAAGAAACCTTGCATCTTGGAAAAACTGCTTTTCCAATGCGTGGCAATTTGCCAAATCGTGAAGTTGAATGGCAAAAAGAATGGGAAGAAAATGATCTCTACCGCTTAAGACAAGAAAAAAATGAAGGGAAACCAACTTTTGTCTTACATGATGGTCCTCCTTATGCCAATGGAAATATCCATTTAGGTCATTCCTTAAATAAAATTAGTAAAGACATTATCGTGCGCTCTAAATCAATGTCTGGTTTTCGTTCTCCATATGTTCCTGGTTGGGATACTCATGGCCTGCCAATTGAACAAGTCCTAACCAATAAAGGCATCAAACGCAAAGAAATGACGATGGCAGAATACCGCCAAAAATGTTACGACTACGCGTTAACACAAGTTGACAAACAACGTGCCGACTTTAAACGTTTAGGTGTATCTGGAGATTGGAATCATCCATATATTACGCTTACACCTGATTATGAAGCAGCTGAAATTCGCGTATTTGGTAAAATGGCTGAAAAAGGCTATATTTACAAAGGATTGAAACCTATTTACTGGTCACCATCAAGTGAATCCTCATTAGCTGAAGCCGAAATTGAATACAAGGACGTGAAATCACCATCGATTTATGTTGCTTTTGATGTGGTGGATGGCAAAGGAATTCTAAATTCGGATACAGCCTTGATTATTTGGACAACAACTCCTTGGACCATTCCTGCTAACTTAGGAATTTCAGTGAATCCTAAGTACACATACGTTCAAATTGAAGCAGATGGTCGTAAGTTTGTAGTGGCAAAAGATTTATTGGAAAGTGTTACGAAAGAAATTGGTTGGGAAAACGTTACCGTTCTGAAAGAAATTCCTGGAAAAGAAATGGATCGAATGACTGCTCAACATCCATTATATGATCGGACCTCTTTAGTGATGGTTGGAGATCATGTCACATTAGATGCTGGTACTGGTTTAGTTCATACGGCTCCTGGACATGGGGAAGATGACTTTATTATTGGGAAAAAATATCATTTGGACATTTTATCACCAATTGATAGCCGTGGTTGCTTCACCGATGAAGCCCCTGGTTTTGAAGGTCTCTTTTATGAAAAAGCCAACCCTATTGTGACAGAAAAATTAGAAGAAAAAGGTGCTTTACTAAAACTTGATTTCTTTACCCACAGCTATCCGCATGATTGGCGGACAAAAAAACCAGTTATCTTCCGAGCTACGCCACAATGGTTTGCATCGATTGATAAATTCCGCCAAGATATTTTGAATGAAGTTGATAAAGTCAACTGGATTATTCCATGGGGAAAAACACGTTTGCACAATATGATTCGTGACCGTGGGGACTGGGTTATTTCTCGTCAACGAGCTTGGGGTGTTCCATTACCAGTTTTTTATGCGGAAAATGGTGAAGCGATTTTGACACCAGAAACCATTGAGCATGTGGCACAACTCTTCGGTGAATTTGGCTCAAATGTTTGGTTTGAACGAGAAGCGAAGGATCTATTGCCTGCAGGTTTCACACATCCGGGTTCACCAAATGGATTGTTTACAAAAGAAACAGATATTATGGATGTTTGGTTTGATTCAGGATCTTCGCATGAAGCAGTTCTACGCCAACGACCAGAATTAACTTTCCCAGCTGATATGTATTTGGAAGGTTCTGACCAATACCGTGGTTGGTTTAACTCAAGTATTACAACCAGTGTTGCAATCAATGGTGTAGCGCCGTACAAAGCGGTTCTTTCTCAAGGATTTACTTTGGATGGCGAAGGACGTAAAATGAGTAAATCGCTAGGAAATACGATTCTTCCAGAGAAGGTTATCAATCAAATGGGAGCGGACATTCTTCGTTTATGGGTAAGTAGTGTGGATTATGAATCAGATGTCCGAGTATCGATGGATATCTTAAGTCAAGTTTCTGAAGTCTATCGAAAAATCCGTAATACCATGCGTTTCTTATTAGCTAATACCGAGGATTTTGATCCAGTAAAAGATAATGTGGCTTACGATGACTTGCGTTCTGTTGATAAGTATATGACGGTTCGCTTGAATCAAGTAATCAAAGAAATTCGTGAAAAAGGATATGAAACGTATAATTTCTTACACATCTATCGCACTGTGATTAATTTCTTAACTGTTGATTTGTCCTCTTTCTATTTGGACTTTGCAAAAGATGTCGTGTACATTGAGGCTGAGAATAATCATGATCGTCGTTGTATGCAAACTGTTTTTTATCAAACAGCAGTGGCATTAACCAAGTTATTAACGCCCATCATCCCACATACGGCAGAAGAAATTTGGTCTTATTTAAAAGAAGACGATCAATATGTTCAATTGGCAGAATTTCCTGAATTCCAAGAATTTGCAAATCAAGATGAACTTTTAGATACATGGTCTGCCTTTTTGGACTTCCGTGACAAAGTACTCAAAGCTCTAGAAGTTGCACGAAATGAAAAACAAATTGGGAAATCAATGGAAGCAAAAGTAACGATTTATCCGAGTGAACAAGTTGCGACTCTCCTAAAAGCAGTCGATAGCAATTTAGCACAGTTATTAATTGTTTCTCCAGACTTTTTTGACGTACGTCCAGTTGGTGAACCTGCTCCAAGTAATGCACAAAGCTTTGATGACGTAGCCATTCTTGTAGAAAAAGCAGAAGGCGTTGTCTGTGACCGTTGCCGCCAAATGAAAACACATGTAGGCGCTCATGAAGAGTTACCAACACTTTGTGATCACTGTGCAGAAGTAGTGTTATCAGAGTTTCCTGATGCTGTTGCACAAGGATTTGAATAAAAAGTAAGCAAATAAGGAAGACAATTTGATGAATGGTTGTTTAAAAGAGTGAAAATCAAACGTTCTCTTGCAGCCATTCTTTAAAAAGTCTCCTTTTTTTATTAGTCTATACCATTTAAAGATGTTCTTTTGAGCATCTTTTTGCTTACAACATTAAAAATGAGAACGATTCTCATTTATTTTCGACAAAAATTTATGGAAAATTTTCAAAAAATGTGTAAACTGGTTATTACATTGATAATTCTAACAGTTTGGTAAAAAAAATAAGTTTTATTCTATCTGAATTTTAATTTATTCTTTTTTTAGACCGAAATAGTCTGAATTTTCAAATAATCACAAGAGGGTGTGTCTCATGAACGAAACAATGATGAATGGCAAACAACAGCAGACAATGTATGATCCTTCTTTTGAAAAAGATGCATGTGGAATGGGATTTATCGCAAATCGTCACGGTGAGTCTTCTCATCGCTTGGTTGATTATGCGTTGACAATGTTAGAACGTATGAATCATCGTGGTGGAACGGGTGCTGAACCAGATACAGGCGATGGTGCGGGAATCTTAATGGCTATTCCAGATTCTTTTTTTCAAAAGAAAGCCAAAGAAGAGGGGATTCTTCTGCCTGAAAAGGGTGACTATGCAATAGCAATGCTTTTTTTACCGAAAGAAGAAGAATTTAAGCATGAATTGCAACGTGCGCTGACGACAGATATCCAGCATGCAGGTTTTCGAGTTGTATGGACTAGAGATGTTCCGTATGCCTTTTCTAACTGTGGACCGGGTGCGCAAAAGGTTATGCCTAGTTTTGTGCAACTATTTATCGAAAAACCATTAGATGTTGCTGCCGGTCGTGATTTTGAGGATCAACTGTTTCGTTTGCGTCGGAAAATTGAAAAAGAATACCATGCAAATGAGTTAACCATTTGTAGTCTGTCAAGTAAAACAGTTGTTTACAAGGGAATGTTACATGCCTACCAAGTACGTTTATTCTACAAAGACTTGCAAGATCCAACGATTGCTACAAGCATTGCGTTGATTCATTCTCGTTTTTCGACAAATACGTTTCCAAGTTGGAATCGGGCACAGCCGTTTCGTTTTCTGGCACATAACGGTGAGATTAATACCTTACGGGGGGCAGAAAATTGGATGCATAGCCACCAAATTGAAATGTATGATGAGGAAAACTCCGATTCTGCCAAATTAGAAAACTGTATGGAGTATTTGTATCGCAATGGACGGGATATTCCGCAAGCACTAATGATGATGGTTCCTGAAGCATGGGGTGAGGAAGCGAATCTTAGTCCGGAATTGACCGCTTTTAATGAGTATAATGCTAGTTTTATGGCACCATGGGATGGACCGGCCGCATTGTGTTTTACGGATGGTGAAATGGTGGGAGCTGCACTGGATCGAAACGGATTACGCCCTTCTCGATACTCGATAACCAAAGATGGTTTGGTAGTGGTCGCATCTGAGTCAGGTGTGGTCGATCTTGAACCATCATCGGTCATTGAAAAAGGTGTTTTAGGTCCGGCAAATGTCTTTTTGGTGGATACAACAACAGGTAAGGTATTACATAATGAAGAAATAAAAGCACACTATGCGAAAAAACACCCGTACAAAAAATGGGTAAAAAATCAATTGCTTTCTTTGGATATGTTAGCAGCTCATTCTGAAAAAGAACTCAGTTTATCAGAATCAGAGCTATTGAAACTGTGGAAGTTAAATGGCTATACAGATGAAATTATCCGTACGCTCATTATTCCAATGGCTAAAAAAGGGGAAGAACCAGTTATTTCTATGGGATTTGATGCTCCGTTAGCAGTGCTAAGTGAAAAACCGCAATCGTTATTTACCTATTTTAAACAACAATTTGCCCAAGTTACGAACCCCCCAATTGATGCCATTCGGGAAAAACTAGTCATTGGTACCGAGCTGTTTCTTGGAAGAGATTCCGATATTCGACAAGATATTCCCGAAAACTGTCGTAAGCTGAAAGTACCTAGTCCTGTTCTATCGACGGAAGACTTTTTAAAAATCAAACAAATGAAACGTAAATATCAACAATCGGCTACCCAATCCATTCTTTATGAGTACCAGGAAGATCGAAGAAATAGTTTGCGTCAAGCAATGGAAACCCTTTGTCGAGAAGCGGAAGCGAAGATTGATCAAGGGGCGACAGTCATCATTTTGACTGATCGCAATCGTCAAGAAGGGAAAATGGCTATTCCAATTCTATTAGCCGTGTCTGGTTTGCATAATTATTTGGTTAGTCAAGGGAAAGGTTCATTGGTTTCGATTGTGGCGGATACCGCTGAAGCATGCGAAGTTCATCATTTTGCCATGTTGATTGGTTACGGTGCCGGTGCAATCCACCCTTATGGAGCGTATGAAACATTAAATTACTACCATTTGTCTGACAAGATCGAATCTTACCGTAAGGCCTGCGAAAAGGGAATTGTCAAGATTATGTCGCGAATGGGAATATCCACTGTTGCCGGTTATCAAGGGGCACAACTATTTGAAGCAGTCGGCATCTCTAAGGCTGTCATTGATGAATTCTTTACCGGAACTTCGTCGCGAATAGGCGGTCTTTCATTGGAACAAATTGAAGAGGAATATTTGAAACGCTATGAGTCTGCTTACGGTGAAAAAGCCAATGACTATTTGCCTTCAGGAGGAAGTTTTCAATTTAAGGAAGACGGCGAACATCATTTGTATAATCCGCGAACAATCTACAATTTTCAACGAGCTGTTCGAACAGGAGACTACCAACTTTACAAAGAATATGCGAATCAAATGAATCATGAAGCTTTAGAATCTCCAACTACACTGCGAGCAATGTGGGAATTCAAACGAAATCGCCAACCGATTAAAATTGATGAAGTTGAGCCTGCTGAGCGGATTGTCAAACGTTTTAAAGTCGGAGCGATGTCTTATGGTTCCTTGAGTGAGGAAGCCCATAAATGCATTGCTGAAGCCATGAATCGCATTGGTGCCAAATCCAATAGTGGTGAAGGTGGCGAACACCGAAATCGTTTCAAACCCGAAGCGAGTGGGGTTCATTATAATAGCAAGATTAAACAAGTTGCTTCAGGACGTTTTGGCGTAAATGCTGAATACTTGATGAGCGCTGAGGAAATTCAAATCAAAATGGCACAAGGAGCAAAACCTGGTGAAGGTGGTCAATTGCCGGGAAACAAAGTCTTTCCATGGGTTGCGGAAATTCGTGGTTCGACACCTGGCGTTCGGTTGATTTCACCACCACCACATCATGACATTTACTCGATTGAGGATTTAGCTCAATTGATTTATGATCTTAAAACAATCAATCCTTATGCACGAATCAATGTGAAATTAGTGTCTAGTACAGGTGTTGGGACGATTGCGACAGGGGTTGTGAAAGCTGGAGCAGATGTTGTGGTGATTTCTGGTTATGATGGTGGTACGGGTGCGTCTCCAAGAAATTCCGTCCGAGATGCGGGTCTTCCTTGGGAAATGGGGGTTGCGGAAGCCCATCAAACCTTAAGCATGAATCATTTGCGTCAACGCATGGTCTTAGAAACAGATGGAAAGTTAATGACGGGCCGAGATATTGCGGTTGCGACGCTTTTGGGAGCAGAGGAGTATAGCTTTGCTTCATTGGTACTGGTTTCGGTCGGTTGTGTCATGATGCGGGTGTGCAGTTTAAATACCTGCCCAGTGGGGGTAGCCACTCAAAACCCTGCGTTGAGAAA
The DNA here is from genome assembly GCF_042685105.1 of Enterococcus camelliae. NCBI lineage: Bacteria > Bacillati > Bacillota > Bacilli > Lactobacillales > Enterococcaceae > Enterococcus > Enterococcus camelliae. Next base: position 149,727 of record NZ_JBHUMO010000039.1, read on the forward strand.
ATTCTTTGCAGGTAAGCCAGAGCATGTCATTCATGCCATGATGTTTTTGGCAGAAGATTTGCGAGAAGTAATGGCGGAATTAGGTTTTCGCACTATCGATGAAATGGTTGGACATGCGGAAGTCTTGCAACCACGTTTTGTTCCTAAAGGTAAAGCCAAATCATTGGATTTCTCAAGAATCATTGGCACAGAAATCGGTATTGAACGAAAAGTAGAGGACCCATTTGCTGAGAAACGACCATGGAAAGAGTTAGACTTTTATAGCCAAGGGGCAATTGAATCGAAACAACCGATTTTTGTTTCTCATGCGATTAATAATGTTCAACGTTCAGTTGGCGCACGTATGGCTGGTTGGATCGCTGAACGCTTTGGAAATTACGAGTTACATCCTGGGTTATTAAATTACACCTATACAGGTATTGCCGGTCAAAGTTTTGGGGCATTTATCACACAGGGAATGCAGTTAAAATTGATTGGAGAGGCAAATGATTATGTGGCCAAAGGATTGAGTGGCGGTCGCTTGATTATTGTTCCTCCAGAAGATGCCGGTTATGATGTTGATCATTCTCCAATTGTTGGGAATGTTGCTTGCTTTGGCGCAAATCGTGGGGAAGCGTTCTTTAGAGGAATTGCTGGGGAACGATTCTGTGTGCGAAACAGCGGTGCTCAAGTTGTTGTGGAAGGTGTTGGCGATCATGGTTGTGAATATATGACTGGTGGTGTCGCCGTGATTCTTGGCAAAACTGGTCGGAATTTTGGGGCAGGTATGTCGGGCGGCGTGGCTTACGTTTACGATCCAACGCATACATTCCCAGAAAAATGCAATCTAGAAATGGTTGATTTATTTGAATTGAATGAAGCTGGCGACGATCAGTTGTTAAAAGAGCTGATTGAAAAACATTTGGCCTATACAAAATCAACAAAGGCTGCCTATATTTTGCATCATTGGGAGACAGAACAACACCATTTTGTCAAAGTTTATCCGACAGAGTACCATCATATGATTGAAACAACTGCTCGTTTCAGAGAAGCTGGATACAATGAAACAGAGGCAGTCGAATTGGCATTTGAGTCAGTCGTAGGTGCGCAACTGTCAATACCAAGTAGAAAGGAATGAGAAGTTGATGGCAGATCCTTTTGGCTATTTAAAACACGCAAGAAAAGATAATCCTTATCGACCAATTGCTGAACGTATCAAAGATTGGCATGAACTTCAAGTGCCTTTAGGGGTAGAGGAAAGGCAAGAACAAGCCTCTCGTTGTATGAATTGTGGCATTCCTTTTTGTCATACAGGGGTATTCTTTGGAGGAAAACGGGCAGTCTCTGGTTGTCCAAATGATAATCTAATCCCTGAGTGGAATGATTTGGTTTATCAAGGAAGATTTAAAGATGCTTTTGAACGGTTAGCAAGAACCAATCCATTACCTGAAATGACGGGCCGGGTTTGTCCTGCTCCTTGTGAGAAGAGTTGTACAGAGGCACTGAATGGTTCTGGCGTATCTATTCACGATAATGAACGATTTATCATTGATACCGCTTTTGAAAATGGTTGGGTGAAAGAATCCGGATTACCGGGCTCAAAAACAGATTTTACGGTAGCGATTGTCGGAAGTGGACCGGCTGGATTGACGGCAGCTTGGCGATTGAATCAGCTGGGACATTCTGTGACAGTTTATGAACGGAGTGACCGATTTGGTGGCCTGTTGATGTATGGTATTCCCAATATGAAGCTTGACAAAGATGTTGTCCAACGTCGCATTGACTTGATGCAGGAATTAGGTATCACGTTTATTGCCAACACTGAAATTGGGCGTGACATTTCTTCAGAAGAACTTCAGGAGAAATACGATCGCGTCATTTTGGCAACAGGTGCCAGTGTACCAAGAGATTTGAAGGTTCCAGGTCGAGAATTAAATGGCATCCGTTTTGCAGTTGATTACTTAACGGAAGCGACGAAAGACGTGTTAAAACATGGAAAAGATGCAACGAGTCGCAAACTTGAAGGAAAGCATGTGATTGTTATTGGGGGTGGAGATACAGGAAATGACTGTATCGGTTCCGCTATTCGTCAAGGTGCAGCTTCGGTTAGACAATTTGAAATCAATCCAGCTCGTCCTGAAGAGCGCGATACCACCAATCCCTGGCCAGAGTATCCAATGATTAAAACAGTAGGGTACGGTCAGGCCGAAGCGGAGGAATTGTTTGAGACAGAAACACTTTTTTATAATCAAATTCAAACAACTGCTTTTATTGGAGCAGAAAGAGGACAGTTAATTGGTGTGGAGACAGTTCGTGTGGGCGATGATCGTCAACCAATCGATGGGACACAGCAGGTTTTGAAAGCTGATGTGGTGTTATTAGCAATGGGCTTTGCAGGACCAGAAAAAAAATTGTTCGATGCTTTCGGCGTTGAGGAAATTTATGGAGATCATACCACAAATAACGAACGAGTGCTTGTTGCTGGCGATGCCAAACGGGGACAAAGTTTAGTCATTTGGGGAATCAAAGAAGGTCGCATGGTCGCAGAAAAGGTTGATGAATCTTTACGTGCATTGACCTATCAATAGAAAAAAGTGAGCAAGGATGAACATCATCTTCGCTCACTTTTTTTATGAGAAGAAAAAAAGTGTTGGTATTGCTACCAACACTACTCATTGATTAGGCATCCCCTAATAATCCACGCTCACGGTACCAAGCATCGGGCGTCCAAATCCATTCAAATCCATCTTTTTCCAATAGAGCATCGGCTTCTTTTGGTCCCATTGTCCCAGCAGCATAATTAGGAAACGTTGCAGTAGAATGATCCCAAGCTTGGCGGATGACATCAACAATGCGCCATGATTGGGCCACTTCATCCCAATGGGTGAAATTTGTTCCATCGCCGTTTAAGGCATCTAACAATAACTTTTCATAGGCTTCAGGTGTATTTTCCAAGATTTCTGAACTATTACGATAGTCCAATTTCACTGGGTGCATATCAAAACCAGCACCGACTTCTTTGCCATTTAATGAAAGAGAGAAGCCTTCAGTGGGTTGAATGTAAATGGTTAACACGTTCGGAGCGAGAGTTTTCTGTTCACAAGGTTCGTTGATTGATGTTTTGAAAACATTGACTGGTACTTGTTTGAAAACAATGTTGATGCGTGTACCTTTTTCTGTCAATCGCTTCCCAGTTCGAATATAGAAAGGAACTCCTGACCAGCGGAAATTATCAATGTAGAATTTACCAGCAACAAAGGTCTCTGTTTGTGAATCAGCATCAACATTTTCTTCTTCACGATAGCCAACAAAGGTTTGATCGTTTCTTTTTCCGGGCGCATATTGGCCACGGACGAAGTGTTCATCCACTTCAGCCTCGCTATAAATGCGAATGGCTTCTAACGCTTTTATTTTCTCCTGCCGAATCCCTTTTTCACTAAATGCAATTGGTGGTTCCATCGCTAATAAGGAAAGAACTTGTAAAATATGATTTTGGACCATATCTTTGAGGGCACCGCTTTTATCGTAATAACCCCCCCGTTCCTCAACACCTAGGTCTTCTGCAATATTGATTTGAACATTAGCAATGTAGCGGTTATTCCATTGTGATTCAAAGATATTGTTTGCAAAGCGGATAGCAGAAATATTTTGAATCATTTCTTTACCAAGATAATGATCAATTCGATAGATTTCACTTTCAGAGAAGACTTCCGAAATTTCACCATTTAGTTTTTCAGCAGAAGCATAATCTGTTCCAAAAGGTTTTTCAATAATAACCCGATGATACCCATCTGTGGCAAGCATGCCTTGTGATTCAAGATGGTGCACAATGGTACCAAAGAAATTTGGTGACATGGCAAGGTAAAAAAGGCGATTGCCTTCTAGGTGATAGTGTTCATCAAGTTGGTCTGCCAAGCTACGTAATGCCGCATAATGTTCGGTATCATTGACATTATGTGATTGGTAATAAAAATGAGAAGAGAATGCATCGGCTTGCTCAGGGGTTTCAGCTAGACTTGCAATGGTTTTCTTGACGATTTCTCGATAGACTTCATTTGTCCATGGTCTGCGAGCAGTGCCAATAACTGCAAAAGATTCTTTTAATTGTCCTTTTAAATAAAGTCGAAATAAAGAAGGATAAAGCTTGCGTTGTGCCAAATCACCGGTACCACCAAAAATTGTTAATAAGACCTTTTTATTTTCCATTTTAACCACTTCCTTATAGTTGATCGACAAAAATTGTCGAGGCTGCTTTGTAACTAACAGCTAGTGTTTTTGTATCATTCTTTATTGTAATGGGTCCTTCATAGTCTGCAATGTCTAAAATTGTATAAACTTCATGAATTCGTAGATCAAGCGAAACAAGGTAGTCGAGTAATTCTTTTTCATCAAGAACGCGAGCAATGCGAACTTTTGTCCCAATTGGATAGGAAGTAAGTGTCGAACGTTTGACTTCTTGAATGGGTTCATCTTCACTAGGAATGACACCGCCGTGAGGACAATAAGCCGGATGATTTAAATAGTCTTCGAGACGGGTGGCTAATTTTTTTGATGTAACATGTTCCAGTACTTCAGCATCATCATGGACTTCATTCCAAGTATAATTTAGGTGTTCGACAAGGAAAACTTCCCATAAACGATGGCGGCGAATCAGCGCACTTGCACTCGTCAGTCCAGCTAAAGTTAGTTGCACGCCTTGGTAAGGGGTATGTTCAACTAATCCTTCTTTTACAAGTTTCGTTATCATTTCACTGACCGAAGCAGCAGAAATAGTTAAGCCAGAGACGATTTGTTTGTTTGAAATTTTGGCTTGGTCGCCGCCAAGTTCAAGAATCAATTTTAAGTAATCTTCACGATTTGGTGTCATGTTATTCATCCCTTCTTTATGTACTAAATTCTATCAAAAAAAATGAAATATTACTATGTAAAGAGTATGGAAAAAAGCAAAAACGTTTCAATCGTTTTTGCTTTTTTTCACCCACGAAAGGAGTTTGGTTAAGCCCATTCCCCATTACGGAAAATAGGAACCCGGGAACCGTCTTTACGAATGCCATCAATATTCATTTTATTTGATCCAACCATGAAATCTACATGGGTTTGGCTATGATTTAGGCCTGCTTGGGATAATTGTTCTTCGGTCATTTCTGTCCCATTTTTGACACTGAATGCATAAGCGGAACCAAGTGCAAGGTGATTGGAGGCATTTTCGTCAAAGAGGGTGTTAAAAAAGGTAATTCCTGATTGAGAAATAGGTGATTGATTTGGCACAAGTGCAACTTCGCCCAAATGTTTGGCTCCTTCATCAATTGCTAATAAGGTTGCTAAGGTTTCTTGACCTTGTTCGGCTGAAAAGTCAACGACTTTGCCATTTTTAAAAGTAAAGTGCATACCAGAAAGGATGGACCCACCATAACTTAGGGGTTTCGTACTTGAAATGTAACCATCTACTCGATTGACATCTGGAGCTGTAAATACTTCTTCAGTAGGCATATTGGCCATAAATTCTTCTCCACGGCTGTTAAAACTACCGGCTCCCTCCCAAACATGATTTGCTGGCAAGCCGATGATTAAATCCGTACCAGGGGCTGTATAGTGGAGGGCATCAAATTGTTCAGCATTCAGTTCATTTGCTTTTTCTCTTAATAACTGGTCATGTGTTTGCCAAGCTTTGATTGGATCCGCTTCGTAGATCCGCGTTGTTTGGAAAATTTGGTGCCACAACGCTTCTTGAGCAGCTTCCGGTGACTGATTAGGAAATACTTTTTGTGCCCATTCTTTGCCAGCAGCAGCTACAACGGTCCAGCTGATTTTATTTGCTTGACTTGCTTGACGTAAATTACGTAAGGCTTTTCCGGTAGCTGCTTGATAACTTGCTACACGTTCGTTTGGTACGTTGGCAAGTGAGCTTGGATCAGAGGAGACGACACTAATGCGGCTTGCTCCTTTGGCTATCCAATCCTCTGCCTGATCTACTTTGTATTGTGGTACTTGTGCAATACGGTCTTGGTCTGCATGAGCCAAAAATAGGCGTTGAGTAGTATCGTCTGTCCATTGAACAATGACTTCAGCTGCACCTAAATCGTACGCTTTTTCTGTGATTAATCGTGCAAGTGGTGCTTGGTCAACACTGATTGACAAGACGATGGTATGTCCTTTTTGAACATTGACCCCAACCTCCACGATAAGCTGTGCATACTTTTCTAAATTTTGATAAAAATTTGTTTTGGTCATTTCTTTGTTTATTCCTCCTAAAAAAATCATTCGTAATCCCTAATATAATAACATTCTTAATCTTTGAAAACAAATAGAAGGGCGAGGATATGCAAGAAAATGTTAAAGAATCAAACGAAAATGGTCAATTGAGTAAGCGATATTTTGAAATCCTATCTTTGCGTGTTAAAATAAGAATAGTCATTGTAAGCTAGATTTTTTATTTATAAGGAGATGGAGATATGGCTAGAAAAAAAACGATTACTCGTGATCAGATTTTAACGGCTGCATATGAGGTAGTTGCGAACAATGGTTTCTCCAAATTTACTGCACGAAATATTGCAACTCAAATGAAATGTTCCACTCAACCGATTTACTTAGAGTTTGCCAATATGGATGATTTAAAGCAGGAAGTAGTAAAAGCAATCTTTACCCATTTGTCTGAAGATATCTTCACTCGTGAAGTAACAGGAAATCGATTAATTGATTTTGGGTTAAACTACATAGATTTTGCTACGAAAGAGAAAAAGTTGTACCGTGCGTTATATTTAGAAGACTCCGGTAATGGGTCAATGATGCAAGAGACTTCCTTTCACTGGTTTAAAAAGCTAGCAATTGATCAATCTGAGTATGCGAATTTATCGGAAAGTGAAATTAAATCAATTTATATTGGCTTTTGGATTATGGCTACTGGAATGGCATCGTTGATGTCCGCTGGAATTTTGGAATTTGTGCAAGAAGATGTAATCAAAGCATTACAAGAAACCTTGACAATTGTTATTGATCGAAAAGAAACGATTGACATTAAATTAGCTGCTTCAAAATAAAAAATGATTATGAAAAAAAGCAACTCTGCTTGATTCCTTGACGTACCAACAATGGAATCTTTACAGAGTTGTTTTTTTAATTTGTCGCAGCTGCTGCTAATTGTTTTGCGAATTCTTCAAGATGTTGAATATCCTCTTCTTCTGCAGCTAAGTCGACTTTCACACTGTCAGCGCCCTTGCTTGCCCCAACTTTGGTAAAGAGTGCTTCAAAATCATCGACGGATTTACAAAAATAATCATAAAACGTATCACCAGATCCACAAACACCAAATATTTTGCCTGTTAAATCAAGCTCAGCTAAATCATCATAAAAATCCATGATTTCATCTGGCAAATCGCCATCACCATACGTATAAGAAGCGACGATACAAATGTCTGCATCTTCAAAGTCCTCTGCATCAACCTGTGTGCATTCGTTGATTTCAACATCGATTGCTAAATTCTCTAACGCTTCTGCAACGATGTCTGCTATTTCTTCTGTATTCCCTGTTAAACTTGCATAAACAATTTTTGCCACTGTCATTTTCTTCCCACCATTGTTAAAAGAGTAATTACAAGTCGATTATAGCAAAGTTAGGCAGGAATGAAAACTCTGGAAAGGGGTGTTTGGAAAATAACTCACCCTATGGTAAAATGAGTAGTATTTAAACAGAGGAGACGAGTTGAAATGATTACACTGAAATCACAACGAGAAATTGATCAAATGGCTGAATCAGGAGCTATTTTAGCTGATGTGCATCGTCATTTGCGTACATTTATTAAACCAGGTATCTCTAGTTGGGATATTGAAGAATTTGTTCGCAACTTCATCGAAAGTCATAATGCTGTTGCAGCACAAATTGGTTTTGAAGGCTATAAGTATGCTACGTGTTGTAGTATTAATGATGAAATTTGCCATGGCTTTCCAAGAAAAAAGGCGTTAAAAGAGGGCGATTTAGTTAAAGTTGATATGTGTGTCGATTATAAAGGTGCAATATCTGATTCTTGTTGGGCCTATGCAGTTGGCCAAGTCAGCCCGGAAGTACAAAAATTGATGACAGTCACCAAAAAAGCCTTGTATTTAGGCATTGAACAAGCGGTAATTGGGAACCGAATTGGTGATATTGGGCATGCTATTCAAACCTTTGTTGAAGATCAAGGATACGGGGTGGTTCGTGATTTTATTGGTCATGGGATTGGTCCAACCATTCACGAAGATCCAATGGTTCCTCATTATGGTGAAGCAGGGAAAGGGCTACGTTTGCGTGAAGGAATGGTTATCACTATTGAACCAATGGTCAATATCGGCGATTGGCGAATGAAAATGGATCCAAATGGGTGGACTGCATATACACGTGATGGTTCCTTAAGCTGTCAGTATGAACACAGCTTGGCAATAACGAAAGAAGGACCTAGATTGTTAACGTCACAAGGCGAAGAAGGAACTTATTAGCAAGGAAGGATGTAGGGTAGATGGGATGGATAAAGAAAATTCAACAAAACGAAAGAATACACCGTTTTATTGAAATTTCCGGCAATCGTATTTCAGATTCAGATATCGGCAATACTTCCGTAGTGGTTGCTTATTATTTGTTGCTATCCCTTTTTCCACTTTTGATTGCGGTCGGAAATATTTTGCCATTTCTTTCCATTGATCCGAATACCATTCTTCCTTATTTGCAAGAAATGATTCCGAGTCAGGTTTACGAATTTATTGGACCAGCTATCAAAGATTTACTGACACAGGGATCAGGTAAATTGTTATCTGTTTCGGCTCTAGGGGCTCTTTGGTCTGCGAGCCAGAGTATTAATGGCCTGCAGACTGCTATGAATCGAGCTTACGGGGTTGAGCAGCGTTCGAATTTTGTGATTGTCCGAATTGTTTCTTTTTTTGTGATTGTCTTCTTTATGATTTCAATTGTGGGTGTCTTTTTGGTTATGGGGATTGGCAAGGTTATTTTAGATGTATTGCAGCCTATTTTTCAAATTCCAACTGAATGGATTGCTTTATTCCAAACATTGAAGTGGCCAATCACAATTTTGGTGTTGCTGTTCATGTTGACCATGATTTATTGGATTGTTCCAAACGCAAAAGTAAAATTACGATCGGCAATACCTGGTGCAATCTTTACTACGATTGGTTGGATGATGTTATCGCAATTATTTGGAATTTACGCCATGTATTTTGCGCGGAAAATCAGTGGGTACCAAATTATCGGAAGCTTTATCGTATTGATGATTTGGTTGAACTTTGCGGCATCCATCATTATTTTTGGAGGAATATTGAACGCAATTATTGAAGAAATGGTCAGCGGTAAGGAAATACAAAAGCGCAGAGGACCTGTCCAACGAGTCACGCAAAAGTTGACTGAAAAACTGACAAATAATGAGGATGAAAGTGGGAATGAGTAAATGGCATTTACGTTTAAATTCATTATCCAGCTCTTTTTGACCATGATGCTGGCAGCGGTTCTTACTCCTTTGGTTAAACTTTTAGCTTTTCGGATTGGTGCCGTTGATATGCCAAACAAAAGAAGAATTAATACCAAAGCGATGCCTACTGCAGGCGGATTGGCAATCTTTTTGGCCTTTTCACTTGCTACTCTTTGGGAATTTCGCCACGACCTTCTGGGGACGAACGTTCTACCCATTTTGCTGGGCGCATTGATTGTGGTGATTACAGGGTTAATTGATGATATAAAGGAGCTAACACCGCTACAAAAATTAACAGGATTAATATTGGCAGCTTTAGAAATCTATTATGTGGCTAATATTCGAATTAATAGCATGTCCATTCCTTTTTTAGGGATGTTTCACCTTGGTTGGTTAAGTTTGCCGATTACCATTCTCTGGATATTGGCTATAACCAATGCGGTTAATTTGATTGATGGCTTGGATGGTTTAGCAGCTGGAGTTTCTATGATTGCATTAGTGACGATTGGGATTGTCAGCTATTTCTACTTGCCAGACAATGGTGTCGTGATCTCGATTATGATTTTTACATTGGTCGCATCTATCATGGGCTTTTTCCCATTTAATTTTCATCCGGCAGCGATTTTCTTAGGTGATACTGGTGCATTGATGTTAGGCTTTTTAATTTCCGTTTTTTCTTTACAAGGATTGAAAAACGTTACATTCATTTCCGTTTTAACACCAATGTTCATTTTAGGCGTGCCAATTACTGACACAATTTATGCGATGATTCGGCGTCTTTTTAATCGTCAACCGATCTCTTCGCCTGACAAAATGCATTTGCACCATCGGCTAATGTCACTAGGTTTTAGTCATAGAGGAGCGGTGATGACAATTTACGCTTTAGCCGTCATTTTTTCATTTATAGCTCTTTTGATGAATTACGCAAGTACAACTGCGATTATTTTATTAGTCATTATGACGACCTTTGGGCTGGAGTTATTCATTGAATTAATTGGCTTAGTAGGAGAGAACCGTCAACCCTTATTACACTTTCTGAAATTTTTTGGTAATCGCCAATTTAGACAAGATGTTTTGCAAAAATTTCTCGAAAAAAGAAAAAAATAAAGATTAGCGGATGGCTTGTAGGCATCCGTTTTTTCGTTTTGACAAATATCAGGGATGGGTGTAAACTTCTTTTAGAAAGATTACTTTTGTAAACGGAAAAGAGGTGTATCCTGATGAACCAGGAACCCATAAAAATTAGTGATTCCGAGTGGGAAGTGATGCGTGTTATTTGGAATGAAAAATGTTCTGATGCTAAGGGAATATATGATGTTTTAGGAGTAGCAAAAAATTGGAAGATGGCGACGATTAAAACGTTACTTGGACGACTCGTAAAAAAAGGGGCTCTTTCAACTGAACAAGAAGGAAAGAAATTTTTGTATCGCCCATTGGTGAATGAAATGCAAGTTATTCAGGATGCAACGACCGAATTACTTGCACACATCTGTGCCAAAAAAATGGGGCAAACCATTTCTGAAATGCTCTCACAGGTGGAATTAACGGAAAAAGATATTCAGGAAATCAATGAACAACTTGCGAAAAAAAAGCCAGTCAAAATAATCAAATGCGATTGCTTACCAGGTCAATGTGATTGTCATAAAAATGAACGGGGGAACGAGAATGAAACAAACATTTGCAATTGAAGGAATGAGTTGTGCCCATTGCGTGGCACATGTTGAAAAGGCAGTGAATGAACTACCAGGGATCAAAAAAGTGGCCATTCATTTAAAGAAGAATAATGGGGTCATTAAGTATGATGAAACGAAAGTCACAAGTGATCAAATTATTGAAAAAATTAATCAAGAAACAAACTATCATGCTTCTTTAGCATAATCTCCAAAAATAAATCCTTACTTGTAGGTAGGGATTTTTTTTATCGTAAATGATTTCATTCACCATTTGGCAAATCATCGTATGGTATAATGAACCATGAAGCGAAGGAGAGGGATTGGAAATGGAATTGAAACGACTCGAAGTGCCAACAACATCGATTACCGAAGTAAAAAAGTCACCGATGGATGTGTTTCAGCAAGCACGTGAGGCTGGTACAGGGGTATATGTATTTAATCGTGAAAAAATTGCCGGTATTATGTTAACCCAACAACAGTATGAAGAGCTATTGGATCAGTTGCAACAATTCCGTGAGCATTCTTTCCAATCAACGCAAGAAACGGAAGAGATGGTCTCGTTGGAGGGATTAAGTCAGCAATTGATTCAACAAATCCGCCAAACGATTGTCGTTGGAACGAGTATCGCAGCAAAACAATTGGATGAAAAAATGGTTAGTTTAGGCTTTATCACCAAAAAGACGGGGTTTGGAGGCGTGACAGAGCTAATCAAAGAATTGCAAACAACTGGAAAAATGGTGTATCAATTTCGTAAAAAAAACCAAGAAAAAAATCTTTACGTAGACTTAATAGGGGAATTAGATGTACAGAATCAGCTTGGTGATCGAATGGTTGTCAAAAAAATTCTTGCTCGTCAACTGAGTTAAAAAAGTACTTTCTATTACCGAGAAGTGTGCTAGTATAGAAAAAAGGAGTGAGAATATTGAGACAATTAGCAAATCGGTTTAATCCTCAGTTAAATAAAATTGCCATCTCTTTGATTAGACAATTTGATGAACAAGTATCAACTATACCAGATATGTTGAAACTTACATTGGGTGAACCAGACTTTCATACACCTGACCATGTGAAAGAAGCAGGTATTCGCGCAATTCAAGAGAACTATACGCATTATTCAGGTATGGCTGGCTTAGCAGATGTACGTGAAGCTGCAGCGGCATTTTTCCATCAAAAATATGGTGTAACGTATGACTGGCATTCAGAAATTATGGTAACCATTGGTGCAACAGAGGCGATTTCTGCCACGCTCTTAAGCATACTGTGTCCTGGCGATGAGGTTATCTTGCCGGCCCCTATCTATCCTGGTTACGAACCCATCATTACTTTAGCTGGAGCAACCCCGATTTATATTGACACGAGGGAAACGGGTTTTGTCCTTTCGCCTGAAGCTCTGGATAAGGAATTGCAGACTCGAGGAGAAAAAGTAAAAGCGGTTATTTTAAATTTTCCCAGCAATCCAACTGGTGTTACCTATAACGAAGAAGCCCTTGCTGCTTTGGCAGAAGTCCTAAAAAAATATGATGTATTCGTTGTGAGTGATGAAATTTATAGTGAATTGAGCTATGATGCACCACACGAAACACTGGCGCGTCACTTGAGAGATCAAACCATTGTCATCAATGGCTTATCAAAATCGCATGCTATGACTGGCTGGCGGATTGGTTTTATTTTTGCACCTGAGGAATTGGCTAAAGAAATTATAAAAACACACCAATATTTAGTAACAGCCGCAACAACCATTTCACAAAAAGCTGCGTTACAAGCCTTGGTTGAAGGCATTGATGATGCAGACATTATGAGAGCAGAATATTTGGAACGCCGTAATTTTGTCTATGACCAGATGACTGCGCTTGGTTTTGAGGTAGCAAAACCATCAGGGGCTTTTTATATTTTCGCTAAAATTCCTAGTAATTATACGCAACAATCCATGGATTTTTGTGTTGATCTAGCGCAAAAAGCGAAATTAGCGATTATTCCTGGTGTTGCTTTTGGACCAGAGGGTGAAGGCTATGTGCGTGTTAGTTATGCAGCAAGTCTTGATCAACTAAAAGAAGCCATGCAGCGTTTGAAACAGTATATGAATAAATAATTTGGAATCTTGATTGGAGCTAGGAAGCAACTAGCTGACAATCAAGATTTTTTTAAAATAAAGGTCTGATTTTGCTTGGAAAATGGTAAAAAAATTTACAAATATTTAACATAAGAAGGTCGATTCTTTACGTAAAATCCATTTGCTCTTTACATCCTCTTGTTAGACTATGGTTGTTAGAAAGAGAGGAGAGTAACAAATGAAAAAACTAGGTTCCGTCCTTTTATTAGCAGGTATTTTATTAGCAGGGTGTGGTAGCAATTCAAGTAGCAGTGGATCAAGCGAAAGCAGTTCAGCTGCTTCAAATGAACCGGTCAAAATTGTAGCGGTAGGTTCAACTGCTTTACAACCGTTAGTAGAGTCAGCAAAGGAAAGTTTCACTGCAAAAAATACAAATTATGATATTACAGTTCAGGGCGGTGGATCAGGAACTGGTCTTAGCCAAGTCGCTAGTGGCGCTGTAACGATTGGAAACTCAGATGTGTTTGCCGAAGAAAAAGAAGGGGTAGATGCGAGTGCTATCGTCGATCACAAAGTAGCTGTTGTCGGAATGGCACCAGTTGTTAATAAAGACGCAGGCGTTAAGAATGTTACAAAAGAACAATTGATTGATATTTTCACTGGAAAAATTACAAATTGGAGCAAAGTGGGCGGAAAAGATGAAGCCATTACGGTCATCAACCGAGCAGCAGGAAGCGGGACTCGTGCCACTTTTGAAAAATGGGCATTAGATGGCGCTGAACCCGTTCAAAGCCAAGAACAAGATTCATCTGGTACGGTAAAGAAAATTGTTTCTGAAACACCAGGAGCAATCAGCTATTTAGCGCTATCCTATATTGATAGCTCACTACAAGAATTGTCAATTGATGATGTGAAACCAACTGCTGAAAATATTGAAACAAATGACTGGAAAGTTTGGTCTTATGAACATATGTATACAAAAGGCGAACCCGATGCCGGCGTGAAGAAGTTCTTAGACTATATGACAAGCGATGAAATTCAAAAGGGTGCTGTAAAAGAATTGGGTTACTTGCCAATTACGTCAATGAAAGTTGAACGAACCGCTGATGGAAAAGTAACTGATGTGAAATAAATAGCAAAACAGGTCGCACAATCAAAAGACAAGTGGGAGCCGACTCTACCAAAAAAATTTGGTGGTCGGTTCCCACTTGTCTTTTTCCTTGAAAAATGAATGGTGCATGAGACAACTATTATAAAGCTAGGTTAATGGAAAATTTAGAATAAAGGTTGTACCGATACCTGGATAGCTTTGTACGTCAATTGTACCATTTAAGGCTTCAACATACTCTTTCACAATGGCTAGTCCTAGACCAGAGCCTCCAGAATTACGCGCACGCGCCTTGTCCGCTCGGTAGAATCGTTCAAAGATTCGTTTTTGATCATCTTTATCGATACCAACACCTTCATCTTTTACCTGAATAGTTAATTTTTTATTGACTTGACTAAATAAAATTTGAATCGTGGTATCTTCAGTAGAATAATAAATGGCATTCTCAATTAAATTTTTCAAAATTGCCTGCAGAAGCTCTTGTTTGGTAAAAAAGAGATATTCTTGGTTGCCATGAATAGCAAAGTGAATATTCTTTTCTACCGATAATGTATGATAGTCTTCGATTATATGTTGAATAAATGGAAAAAGTGGAATATTTTTTAACTCATAATCATAGCGATCCGTGCTCTTCGATAATTGAATGACTTGCTGAATCAATTCTTCTAAACGATAAGCATCTTTTTGCATAATCGTCAAAAAAGATACCAAGGTTTCGGGATCATTTTTCGCACCGTCTAGCAGAGTTTCGGTGAAGCCAATCAAGGAAGTAACTGGGGTTTTTAATTCATGCGTGACATTTCCAACGAAATCACGTTGCATTTTCTCAAGTTGGCGGATTTTAGTTAAATCATACGCCGTGACTAAAATTTGATGATCCTCTTTAAAGTAGCGAAGGGTGACATCCAATATTTTTTGCGTGGCTGCTATTTTTATTTCTTGATTAACAAATGGCGCACGTTCGCTAACATGATAAATCAGTTGAATCAAATGTGTATCAGTAATGACCGAAGAGAAAGGAACGTGCCATTGTTCAATGGGGGCGATACCTAAATTTTTTTGCATCGAAGCGTTCATGGACTTTACCTTTCCTTCATGATCCAAAATAAAAATACCGATTTTTAATTCATTAAACAAAGTAGTGAGTTGCTTTTCGCTAGACTCATACGCAAGGTAGGTTTGATTCAGCTGATCATTTAATTTGGAAACAACCGTCAACAATTCTTCTTCTTGTTCATTTGGTTTTTCCTTTTCGACGACTTCATTGATCATTGGATCTTGAATCATCTTTTTTAAGATGGGGAGAACAGTTTCTACGGGGCGATTGCGTTTGGTTAAAATACGCAAAACTAAGAAATAGACCATACAATAAAAAAGCAAATAAATCATAAAAATGGATTGTTTTATCCCTTTTGAACTTTCTAGAAAATCATCCGCAGGCTCAGCCAAACGTAAATAACCAACGATCTCATTTTTTTCTTGGATGGGAAGTGCTACATACAAGAACGTTTTTTTGATGGTAGTGCTCCAACGAGTTGCTTTTCCAAATGCATTTCCACTCATCACAGCCTTGATTTCCGGTCGATTGGAGCGGGTGCCACGTAATGA
Source organism: Enterococcus camelliae (assembly GCF_042685105.1). Taxonomy (NCBI): domain Bacteria; kingdom Bacillati; phylum Bacillota; class Bacilli; order Lactobacillales; family Enterococcaceae; genus Enterococcus; species Enterococcus camelliae. Next base: position 165,594 of record NZ_JBHUMO010000039.1, read on the forward strand.
TCCATCTGAACTATCTTTGAGAATATGGCCGTTTTTATCAAGCAAGGTTAATCGTTCATCGGAGTCTTCACTATAGGTACTCGTGAGTTCTTGCAGCTTCATTATTTGACTATCACTCATGTGTAATAGCAGTTTTCCTTTTTTTTGCAAGTAACTGACTTGTTGATTGGTCACTTGTTGGTTGTAAAAACGGCTAATTAATTGCCAGCTACCGAAAAAAAGGAAAAGAAAAACAACGCTTAATGCGCCGTAATTTTTAAAAAAACGTTTCATTGATGAGGCTCCTTAAATGTATAGCCAAAACCACGAACAGTCTGCAAATATTGAGGATGCTTTGGATCGTCTTCAATTTTTTCACGCAGATGGCTAATATGAACATCCACTATACGACTTTGACCATCAAAATCGAAATGCCAAATACGATCCAATAGGGTATCACGATCGATGACGCGATCTTTACGTTTCATGAAATAGACCAAAAGCTCAAACTCTTTTGGTGTAAGAAAAATCTGTTGGCCTTTGACTTTGACTTGGTAATTGGATAAATCAGCTTCAATGGTGCCGATTTTGACCAATTCATTTTTTTCTTCATCAACTAATTGGGGTTCTTTATGGACAACGCGGCGTGAAATTGCTTTGATACGGGCGATAACTTCACGTGGACTGAATGGTTTACTTAAATAATCGTCAGCACCAATTTCCAGTCCAAGAATGCGATCAATCGGATCATCTTTCGCTGTTAGAATTAGAATGGGTGTTTCCACTTTTTCTTGGCGTAAACGTTTTGTAATCTCAATGCCATCTATGTGAGGCAACATGACATCAAGCAAAATAAAATCGAAGGGCTGTGTCAGCGCAACTTCTAACGCTTCCAGACCATCAGTGGCACTTGTTACTTGATACCCTTCTTTTTCCAAATTAAATGTTAGTAAGGTAACGATTGATGGTTCATCATCCACTACAAGAATTTTTTTCATAATGTACTCCTTAGCTCCTTTTTTTCATACGTTCATTCTAACACGAATTGAGATGAGGAACTATTGGCAACTTTCATAAACAAGTGAAAAGCTAGCTTGGACTATCCATAGTGAACTTTTCTTCTGAACTATCTGAAAAAGTCGGTCGTTCCCATCAACTAAGAGGTGGTTTGCAATACACTTAAATGGTATAATAAAAGGCGACATTTATTGAAAAGTAACTGGAGGAAGATTGTCTGTGGAAATTGAAAAAACCAATCGGATGAATGCGCTCTTTGAATTCTATTCCACCCTTCTTACACAAAAGCAGATGAACTACATGGAACTATATTACGCAGATGATTATTCCTTAGGTGAAATTGCAGAAGAATTTGATGTTAGTCGTCAGGCAGTGTATGACAATATCAAACGGACTGGAAAGATAATAGAAGATTATGAGCGAAAGTTGCATATGTATTCCGATTATGTTGTACGAAGCCAATTAATGGAGCAAATGGAAGAATACCTTACGGAAAAATACCCAGAAGAGACGTTCTTAAAAGAATTATTGCAGAAATTAGCAGAAATTGACGAATAAAGGATGGAACAAAGATGGCATTTGAAAGCTTGACAGAACGCTTGCAACAAGCGATGAGTAAATTACGAAAAAAAGGCAAAGTCACGGAAGCTGATGTAAAAGAAATGATGCGGGAGATCCGGCTCGCACTTCTAGAAGCAGACGTAAATTTACAAGTAGTAAAAGAATTTACGAAAAATGTGCGACAAAGAGCAATTGGTGCAGAAGTACTTGATAGCCTGTCACCAGCACAACAAATTGTAAAAATTGTTAATGAGGAATTGACTGCAACATTAGGTTCAGAAACGGTAGGCATAGAAAAAGCTCCGAAAATACCAACGATTATCATGATGGTCGGGTTACAAGGGGCTGGTAAAACCACATTTGCCGGAAAATTAGCAAACCAACTGAAAAAAACGGAGAATGCTCGCCCTTTAATGATCGCTGGCGACGTTTATCGACCAGCAGCGATTGATCAGTTAAAAGTACTAGGTCAACAATTGGATGTACCTGTTTTCGATATGGGGACCGAAGTAAGTCCAGTTGAAATTGTGCGACAAGGTTTGGCGCTTGCCGTTGAGAAAAAAAATGATTATGTCTTGATTGATACAGCCGGACGTTTGCATGTAGATGAAGCGTTAATGGAAGAGTTGAAGCAAATAAAAGCATTGGCACAGCCGAACGAAATCTTACTCGTTGTTGATGCAATGACAGGGCAAGATGCTGTAACGGTTGCCGATAGCTTTAACCAACAGTTAGGAATCACTGGTGTTGTTATCACCAAATTAGATGGGGATACTAGAGGGGGTGCCGCACTTTCCATTCGCGCAGTTACTGGAGCACCAATTAAATTCACGGGTACGGGGGAAAAACTGACAGATTTAGAAATTTTCCATCCTGACCGCATGGCTAGTCGTATTCTCGGCATGGGAGATATGCTAACACTTATTGAGAAAGCCCAACAAGATTACGATGAGAAAAAGGCTGAAGAACTTGCCCAAAAAATGAAGGAAAATAGTTTTGATTTTAATGACTTCATTGAACAATTGGATCAAGTCATGAGCATGGGGCCATTGGAAGATTTGATGAAAATGATCCCAGGAATGAGCCAAGTACCAGGAATGGAAAATTTCAAAGTAGATCCGAAAGACATCGCTCGTAAAAAGGCCATTGTCTTTTCGATGACTCCCGAAGAACGGGAAAATCCAGATTTGTTAAACCCTAGCCGTCGACGCCGGATTGCAGCTGGCTCAGGCAATAATGTTGTTGAAGTCAATCGAATGATCAAGCAATTCAAAGAAGCCCGAACTATGATGCAAAAAATGTCAAACGGTAATTTTAATGTCCCAGGTATGGATCAAATGTTTGGGACAGGCATCAAAGGAAAATTGGGTAAGATGGCAATGAATCGAATGGTGAAAAAAAACAAAAAAAAGAAAAAGAAACGGAAATAGCATAAGTCGCAAGGCAGTGAAACAGTTTTTTCCTTTTCATTTTCGTTCCATTCTCTGCTTGTTCATTCATATTAGTTGTACCGCTTTCTTATTGATGTTACTATGAATGTAGAAACAGAAAGGAGAAATGCACAATGGTGAACAAAGATCAAGTAGAGGGTAAATTAACTGAAGCGAAAGGTAAAGTAACTGGTGATGACTCCGAAGAATTAAAAGGAAAAATCAAAAAAGGATTTGGCGATTCCAAAGAAAAAGTGGAGGAATTCGCTGACGATGTAGCAAAAAAGGTGAATGAATTCGTCGATCATAAAGATAAAAAATAACCAATAAATCCTTTCTAAAGTAGATGCAAAGCATCTACTTTTTTTATAGAAAATCCAGCTAGCATAAACCGACAAGCGCTAGCTGGATAAAATAAATAGGTAAATCATGAATAGAAAAAACAATCAGCAAATTAGTCAGCTAATTTGTTGAAAAACTCAATATACTTCCTTGAGATTAAATCAAAGAATTCTGCTGTTTGGGCTTTTATTTTACCTTCTTCGTCAAAAATTGTTAAGGCATTGCCAATGTATGCTTCAGGTTGTTGCAATGTAGGCATATTTAGGAAAACCAATGATTGACGTAGATGATGGTTGGCACCAAAGCCACTAATCGCACCAGGGGAAACAGAGACAACCAAAGCAGGTTTGCCATCCCAAACACTGTGACCATAAGGACGCGAACCAACATCTAAGGCATTCTTCAATGCTGCCGGAACAGAACGATTGTATTCTGGCGTAAAGAAGTAGACCCCATCAACATTCGCCATTTCTTGACGGAAACGACCCCAGGCCTCTGGAACAGCGCCTTCAACATCCAAATCTTCATTGTACAAAGGTAAATCACCAATTTCAATAAAGGTTGGTTCAAATCCTGTAGGCAAAACACTTGCAAAGTAGGTTGCCACTTTTTTGTTTAGCGAATCTTTTCTCAAACTGCCGACAATAATACCAATTTTCTTTGTCATGTATGTTCCTCCTCTTTTTTTCTTTACAAGACCATTGTAGGCATAACAAAAAAATAAATCAAAAATTTTGAACGTAATGGATAGTTGAAAAGAAAAGGTAAGTTGTAAAATGAAATGCATAAAGAAATAAACAAAAAAATCATGTAGATACGTTATACTTAAAAGCGTCAAAACCATAAGTATGAAAGAGGTATCTACA
>NZ_JBHUMO010000040.1:0-1211 GCF_042685105.1 Enterococcus camelliae
CCAGTACGGCGAAACCACTTCCACACGCTTGTATGTACTTCCCTCAAGAGGAATAGTCGTTGAACCTTCTCCTATTCGGAGCTTGGCTGCTGATTTTCGATTACGTGAACACTTAGGATTTAACCTTATGCCATCTAACGAATTTTTTCTGTTTTCACCACGTTCACGCTTGGGTTTCATCTATCCCTACGTTGTCGTTTCGTTAGCTTTACGAGTTCCCAGCAATTCAGTTTCTTCATTGGACAATACGAGTTTTTCTATTGTCTCTAAATGCAAGTTTCCCTACATTCTTACAGTATATCTACGAGCTATCATCCCATCATTAAAATAGTGGATTTTCTCGCTCGCAAATTCTATAAATGGTTGAAAATTTTCCATACTGCCATTGAATCAAGAATAACCAAATACTAAAAAAAAGAAAGAGAGTCAATGTCTCTTCAGTATAAGTGAATCGATCAATCATTCGTGCCAGACGTGGGTAATTCATTAAAGTGGGTAATGCTAAATAGTGAATCAGTCCAACGGCAATCACTGACGAAAAAAGAAAAAAGAAAAATTGCTTTATAAGTTGTTTCATTTTCCTCACCTTCCATTCAAGAATACATCTATTCTACCTTAAGCAATCTTTCCTGCGAAGTCTTCCTTTTTACTTTTAGGTTTTTTTAAAAAAAATAAATCAGGAGCACCATACAAGCTGTGTCCTGATTCATTCACAAATAATGATACTTTTTTTCTATTTTTTCCAAACATCCGCATAGTCAGATTTCCGCTCGAATTCTTTTTTCGCATAAGAACAGACTGGAACAATTTTCTTTTCTTCACGTCGTGCGTATTCTGCAACTTTCTCTACTAGCTTCCCAGCTAGTCCCTGACCGCGATAGGTTCCATCCACTCGAGTATGTTCAACCACTAGATCGCCGGCGTCATCAAAAATCCAAGTAATTTCGCCAATCTCGTTTCCTTCATCAAAGATAACTATCCGTTGTGCTTCTTCTTTAAATTCCATGGTAAACCCTCCTAAAATGTAATTAGTTCTTAACGTGATTATACAGGATAATCGGTCAAAATAGTGCTCTTCATCACCTAATATTTTTGATAAGCTACTAGTGTATTTTGCAAGGCTTTTATACATAAAATTGCAGAGAAAAACTACACAGCGCTGCATCCTGAAATGATTCTTTGATTAGTTTGATTTTGATAGAGCATTTTTT
>NZ_JBHUMO010000041.1:0-16369 GCF_042685105.1 Enterococcus camelliae
CAGGATCAAACTCTCATAAAAAATTTGATTCAGTCTTGCGACTGTTAAGCTCTGTTTGTTGACTTTGCTCGCATTTTTGCTTGCATGTATTTTTGTTTCTAATTTAATAGAAACACCTTACACAATTGGTTCGTTTGCTTACTTTGTTCAGTTTTCAAAGGTCTACTTTGTTGTGCTGTGACAACTTTTAAATCGTATCATCTGTCCGAAAGAATGTCAACAATTAATTTTATTTTTTTTAAAATTTTGTTGTCGTCTTTGTCAGCGACTTGATTATCATAACAGACGATTTTCTATCGGTCAACCTTTTTTATTAAAAAAATGAACTTCTTTGAAACCATGGTTTCAAAGAAGTCGTTTGATTGGTATCATTCCCTCGTCTGATGAGGATCTTGTATTCGTTTGAACATCCGTTCCATATCACCTAATGTGAAGTGAATTAATACCGGCCGTCCATGCGGGCAATTAAATGGATTCTCACATGTTGCTAGTTCTTTTAATAGCATCCTTGCTTGTTTGTCATCCAGATAATGATTGGCTTTGATGGATCGTTTGCAACTCATCATGATAGCTGTTCCTTCAAGAAATTTTTTTACGCTCACCTTTCCCGTTGTCAAATACATATCAATCAAATCTTTCACCGTCTGTTCTTCTTGGCCAACAGGAAACCACGTTGGATGTGTACGTATAATAAAAGTGGCATGCCCGAATTCTTCCAAACCAATGCCCACTTGCTGCAACGTATCTTTTCCTTCCATGATTCGTAAATAATCATCGGTCGGATATTCCAATACAATTGGAATGAGTAATGCTTGTGAATCATGGCTTACTTCACCTATTTTTTCGCGATAGTATTCATACTTAATGCGTTCTTGTGCAGCATGTTGATCGATAATATAGAGTCCATCTTCTCCTTGAGCAAAAAGAAATGTCCCGTGCATTTGACCAAAATATTCCAATTCAGGAAATCGTTGGGTGCTCGGCTTTTCCTCTAACATCGCTTCAATCATTTGGGGAGAAACTTCGGTCGCTTCATGGCTGACGGAAGTTTCGAACGGTAACTGATCTTCTCCAACCTGATTCGTTTGAGTTATTTTTTTTTCGGATAGGAAAGCATTCAATTTGTCAGTCGACTGCTGTCCGTTTTCTTCTTCCAGTTGAGTATCTAGTTGTTCCCCTTGCCAAGTTGGCTCTAGCTTTTCTGCAGATTGCTTATGAGGAACAAAAAATTCTCCAGAGGATGCATCGTATGCTAGCGGTTGTTGTATTTCTGCATTTGAAAGTGGCAATTTGATTTGCTCAGGCTTTTGATTTGTTTTGAATCGTTCATTAAACTCTTTTTGTTGTCCCACGTTGGGAATGAGTGTTTCTTCTTTCAAGGCTTCCGCGATTGTCGTTCGAATGAGCTGCATTAATTCTGGCTCTTTTGATAAGCGCACTTCTTGTTTTGTTGGATGTACATTGACGTCCACCAACAATGGATCCATCGTAATCTCGATAATAGCGATTGGGTATCGCCCAATCATTAATTTTGATCCGTAGCCTTGTACAATGGCTTTGTTTAATGCGTAATTCTTAATGTATCGTCCATTGATAATCAGGGATAGATAGTTGCGATTGGCCCGGGTTACCTCAGGCAAAGAGAGGTAGCCTTTTAGTTCAAAGTCGAGATCACTGGCTTGAATAGCAAGCATTTTTTTAGCTGTTTGGATTCCATAAATACCAGCAATTGTTTGCTTTAAATCACCGGTTCCGGCAGTATGCGTCATTGGATTGCCATCATGAACTAATCGAAAGGCAACCGCTGGATGACTGAGTGCCAGACGATTGACAATATCACCGACGTTCGCCAGTTCCGTTTGAAATGTTTTTATATACTTCAATCGTGCAGGTGTATTGAAGAATAAGTTTTCGACAACTACTTTCGTTCCCTTTCGTAACGGGCCCATTTGATGAGAAAGAATTTTCCCACCCTGTAAATGAACAATTGTCCCGTTTGATTCATCTTTTGTTGCCGTTTCAATAGTCATTTCGGAAACAGAAGCAATACTAGGTAAGGCTTCTCCACGAAAACCTAGGGTTCGGATGCGAAATAGATCCGCTTGATGATGGATTTTACTAGTTGCATGCCGTTTAAAAGCATTCTCAACATCTTCACTGGCAATTCCTTCACCATTATCAACTACCTGGATTTTTTTTAACCCCGCATCTTCTAAAAGAATGTCAATTTGAGTACTGCCAGCATCCAGAGCATTCTCTACTAATTCTTTTACCACGGAGGCTGGACGTTCAACCACTTCACCAGCGGCAATTTGATTGGCTAATTGTTCCGATAGTTCTCTAATTTTCACTGGTTCGTTCCTCCTTTATTCTTCTATTTTCTTTTGCCATTCCGCTACTTTTATCATCACTTCCAACGGTGTCATACGTGACACATTTAGTTTCTTTAATTCATCAAAAATCGCTTTTTGATTTTTTGTTTCTGAATTTCCAAACAGGCTCAATTGCTCCACTTCTTCACTAACTGCTTTTTGTTCGACCGTTGTATTTTGCAATCCTTGTGATTCAAGTGAGCGCAAAATCACAGCAGCTCGTTTTAATAACATCGGTGGCAATCCTGCAATCTTGGCAACATGGATACCATAGCTTTTGTCCGCTGGTCCACTCATCATTTTATGTAAGAAAACAACGTCGCCATCCTTTTCAATGGCTCCGACATGTTGATTGCGCAAATGAGGCAACTCTTGATCCAAGATGGTTAATTCATGATAATGCGTTGAAAACAACGTCTTTGCCCGAATCTCTCGATGAATATATTCAATGATTGCTTGGGCTAACGCCATGCCATCGTAAGTAGCCGTTCCCCTACCTAGTTCGTCAAACAAAATCAGACTGTTCGCGGTCGCATATTGCAAAGCTTGATTGGCTTCCATCATTTCAACCATAAACGTACTTTGACCAGCAATCAAATCATCGCTTGCCCCAATCCGTGTAAAAATCCGGTCAAAAATCGGTAATTGTGCCGATTGTGCCGGGACGAAACAACCGATTTGCGCTAAAATAACCGTTAAGGCTAATTGGCGCATATACGTACTTTTTCCCGACATGTTTGGTCCAGTAATCAGAAGAATAAACGTTTCTTGATCCACTACGATATCATTGGCAATGTACTCTTGTTGACCCAAGACTTTTTCCACTACTGGGTGACGCCCTTGCATAATAACTAATTTTTGTTGTTGGTTCATGGTTGGTTTGACGTATTGATAGTGCTCGCTAACGGTTGCAAAGCTTTGCAAGACATCGACTGAACTAATGGCTTTTGCCAATAACTGTAAACGTGCGATTGCTTGCTTGACCTGTTCACGAACTTGTATAAACAACTGATACTCTAGTTCCATGGATTTTTCTTCCGCTTCTAAAATAACTGTTTCTAATTTTTTTAGCTCCGGCGTAATAAATCGTTCAGCATTTGCCAGTGTTTGTTTGCGGTCATAGCGTTCTGGCTGTTCAAGATTGCCTAAATTGGCTTTACTAATTTCAATGTAATAACCGAATACCCGGTTGTATCCTATTTTTAAATTTTTGATACCAGTCGCTTTGCGCTCAGATGCTTCCAGCTCAGCCAACCATTGCTTACCATTACGCATCGCATCTCGGTAATTGTCCAATTGCGCATTGAAACCTGTTTTGATCACATTGCCCTCGGTTACTTGCAAAGGCGCCTCATCAGCAATTGCCTCATCAATCAGTACCACGACATCCTCTAATGGTTCCAAATCAGCTAACAGATCCGTCCATTCTCCCTGATCAATTCCTGAAATAATCGATTGGATTTGCGGCACTTGTTGCAGCGAATGCTTAAGTTGAAGTAAGTCACGGCCGTTCACATTCCCAAACGCTACTCTGCCAGCTAATCGTTCTAAATCATAAACGCCTTTCAAACTCTCTTGCAAATCTGCTCGTTCAAAAAAAGCCGTCAGCAGTGACTCAACTTGCTTTTGGCGTTGTTCAATTGCCGTTTGCTGAATCAAAGGGTGATCAATCCACTGTTTAAGCAAACGCGCCCCCATTGCCGTCTTCGTTTCATCCAATAACCACAATAACGTTCCTTGTTTTTTGCCAGTTCGAATGGCTTGTGTTAATTCAAGATTGTACTTCGAATAATAATCCATTTTCAGATAATGATTGGTTTGATAAAACTGCGCAACTTGTAAATGACCTAATTGGCGCATCTGTGTTCGTCGTAAATAACTATATAATACTAACACCGCCTGTTTTGCAAGTGAATCATCCAATGCCATGAGCAAGTGGCTGCCCATTTCTTCATTCCATTCACCTGACTGGACAGAAAAAACTGCCCCTAATTGTTGCTCAATTCGCTTCGTCAAGTTTGGCGGTAAAGCTTCTGTCACAATTAATTCTTTTGTCGCTAACGTGGCTAGCTCATTGAAGACGGTTTCCTCATCGGTTACTACCGTTGCCTTAATTTCACCTGTGCTCAAATCAGTATAGGCAATTCCATAACGATCTGCTTCTTTCACGACTGCTGTTAAGTAATTATTTTCTTTGGACTGCAATCCCTTGCCTTCCATCACAGTACCCGGTGTAATCAGCTGAATGACTTCCCGCTTCACCATTCCTTTGGTCGTTTTCGGATCTTCTACTTGTTCACAAATAGCCACCTTATATCCTTGCTCAATTAATGTGTCGATATATCCAGCGGCTGCGTGATAAGGGACACCACACATAGGAATTGGGTCGTCCGCATTTTTATTTCGACTGGTTAACGTTAATTCCAATAGTTGGGCTGCTTTTTCAGCATCTTCATAAAACAATTCATAAAAATCGCCCAAGCGATAAAACAAAAATGCGTCTTGGTATTCTTTTTTTATTGAAAAATATTGTTCCATCATCGGTGTTTGTTTAGTTTTCTGAGGCACGCTGCGTCCCCTCCTCAATGGCCTGATTCACCTTTTTTTGAATCGTCTGCGTAACATATTGTAGCAACTCATTTGCTTGTGCGAGTCGTTCTCGATAAAGTTGAACAACCGGGTGTTGATTGTATTGTTGCGTTAACTCTTCAATGCGCTGAATGGCTGCTTTTTCGGCTTCGAGTTTGCCATAATGAGCGAACTGAACCGCCTCTTTTTGTGCTTGTTTGATTTCTTCTTCCAAAGATTTTAAGCGACTATTTTGTTGAGCCTCAAGCTGAATTTGCTGAAACTCTTTGATTACTGGATAGTCCGCTAACAATTGATTCAATTGTTCTAAGGAAGTTTGAATTTTTTGATCCTCAATCATACCTATTCGTTCCTTCTGCTATTCTAAAAATGGGCGATCTTCACTAATTTGAATCAATTCTAAGTGACGAGCTTTTCCTGTTTGATCATCGATATCAATCAGACATCCGCTCAATAGATTACGTCCTGTTTCAACTACTTCAAATCTTCGGGGAAGAGCAGTCATAAATTTTTCAATCACGGCCTCTTTTTTCATCCCCAATATTCCATCATAAGGTCCAGTCATACCCACATCGCTTAGATACGCTGTACCCTTTGGTAAAATGCGGGCATCATTCGTCTGTACATGCGTATGCGTCCCAATGACTGCTGACACACGGCCGTCCAAGTACCACCCCATCGCTTGTTTTTCACTGGTTGTTTCTCCATGAAAATCGACAAAAATATTGGGCGTACGCTGACGAACCTCAGCCAATAGCTGATCCATGACTTGAAAAGGATCATCAATCGCAGTCATAAACGTGCGGGCTTGCAAATTAATCACGGCCAACTCACTGGTATTTACTTTTACATACACACAACCAAGACCTGGCGTTTCTTTAGGAAAATTGGCTGGACGGACCATTTTTTTGGCATCTGTAATAAATTCAAATATGTCTCGATTGTCCCAAGCGTGATTGCCCAACGTCACCACATCAACGCCATCTTGTAAAAATTTTTTGTAAATTTTTTCTGTTATTCCTCGGCCACTGGCAGCATTCTCACCATTGACAATCGTTACTTGCGGATGATACTTTTTCTTTAATTTTGGTAAATACGTTGTAATGGTTTCTCTCCCTAGAGAGCCCACTACATCGCCAATAAATATAATGCGCATACTGATTCCTCTTCTCTATCATTGACACTCTCTTATTTTATCATATTGGACGCCTACAGCGAAAAAAAGAAAACAACCCAAACGCTGCTGATTTGCTAGAAGCACTTTTGATAAGCGTCTATCCCTTCAGCTACTGTCTTGATTGCTTGCCTAATTTCTATTTTGTTTCCGAAAATGAAGCCCTTTTGATTACAATGGTGGGCAAAGGTTTAATTTTACCAATGCCTTCAGAATACCATCTTGCTCGTTGCTAGCAGTTACCATATCCGCTTGCCGTTTTACTTCCTCAGCAGCATTGCCCATCGCAATTCCTACTCCAACTTCTTTCAACATTTCTCGATCATTCATCCCATCACCAAATGCAATGACGTTTTCTCGTGCTATCCCTAACTGGTTTGCTAGTTTCAATAGGGTAACCGCTTTTGAACCATTTTTAGGAATAATGTCCACACATTCTGGATGCCAACGAACAAAATCAAATGCGTCATACAAACTACTATCAAAAGATTCCTGACTATCATAAAAAGCCAAACCCTGATAAATTGAATTGGTTTGATAAAATTTTGCATCGAATGGCGGAACAAATGAACCAAAGGATTCCATTGCTTCACTCATTTGATGTTCGTGAAACGTGGTTATCCGTTTCGTATCATCCAATCCGATGACAGCCACATCAATGTTTCTGGCGATTAAATCATCCGAACATCGATTAAAAGCGTCTTCATTTAATGTTCGCTCATAAAACATCTGGTGATTAGCAAAAGCAACTGATCCATTGCATAAGACGGCATTTTCAAATGAAAGCTGATCAATAATTGGTTTCGCCAATCTGCGATTCCGCCCCGTAGCAATGGTAACCTCATGCCCCGCCTTTCTTAATTGATCAAGTGCAACAACCGTGCTTGGTAACGGTTGTTTCCGATCATCCAACAATGTTCCATCTAAGTCAAAAGCAATTAATTTGCGTTCCATTTTTCCCCTACTCTCTTCTCGTACTCTCCTTAGCATAAAGGATATGTCCACTTTTTTCTACAAAAAAAGCTTGTGACTAAATCAATTAAAACTGCAAAATACTAAATCCCTTCGCTCTTCTTTCTCGTTTACACATCAACGGTTCAGTTGATCTGCACCTAGATTAAAAAGAAATCAATTGATTCAAATTTTTTTGCTGTTTCTTTGAAGTCACAAACCTATTTACTATTAATCGACATACCGCGATTTAGAATTATTTAACCATGCATAAACGAGCCCTATCACCAAGCCGCCGCCGATATAATTACCTAAAAATGCAAAAACCAAATTATGAACCATCGATCCCACTGTCATACCTGGTAAATGGCCACCAGTTACAAAAAAGCCTAATGCAAACGCAGGAAAGTTGGCGATAACGTGTTCAAAGCCTAAAAATGCAAAGATAAAAATAATAAAAATAATTGCCCAAACTTTTCCGCCATCGTCTTTCATGCGCATACTTGCTAAGACAGCCGTATTAACGACAATGTTTGCGAACATTCCTTCAACTAGAATTTGCACGGTTGATTTTGCTAATTTAGCCGATAAAGCATGCACCAAGAACCCATCACTAGCAACCTGTTGAAAAGGACCCGTTAACGAAAGAAGGTATGCAAAAAAAATTCCACCAATTAAATTAAATAAAATACAAGAAAATAAAATTTTCACTGCTTTGCCAACGCTTAGTCGTTTTCGATAAACACCAGCCGTCATATACAACATATTTGAAGTTCCTAATTCGGCATTCATATACAAAATCATAACCAGCGACCAACTGAACATAAATGCGTAAAGAAATTTCCCAATTCCAGGTAACAGTTCCTCGCCTTTTATTCCTACCGCAAACGCAATTCCTGTCCCTAAGGTTAAAAACAGACACGCCAACATTGCACGAACCGCATACCTAATGTAACTTGCATCAATTAAATCTACTTTCTTTTCAATTGAAGAATCGATTTTTTCAAACAAGGGTGATACTGGATTCATCTTACTCCACCTTTACATGTTAGTCTTTTTCACCATTCTAATCAGCAAAGGACATTTTGTAAAGGTCTTTTGTGAAAAGAAAAACATATTATCTGAAAATAACCGCTCGCTTTCTTACTTGTTTTCTATTCTTTAAGTTGACAAATAGGATTCATTTAACGTAAAATGGGTAGCGTGTAAAATAATGCAGCAGAAAGATAGTCGAACACCCCTAGTTTGTTGCCTCATTGGGTTCAATTGTGTAACCGCGGCTGCAAAGGTGAAGATTGAAGAACAAACTACATGTACGATGACTGTTTCATCGGATTATTTTACTCCAACAAACTTTTTTATTGGAGGAATTTTAAATGTCTCGTTATACAGGACCATCTTGGAAAGTCTCTCGTCGCTTAGGAATCTCATTATCTGGTTCCGGTAAAGAATTGGCACGTCGCCCATATGCTCCAGGACAACACGGACCAAACAGCCGTGGCTCTCGTTCAGAATATGGTCAACAATTAACTGAAAAACAAAAATTACGTCATATGTATGGTATGAATGAACGTCAATTCCGTACACTATTCGTAAAAGCAAGCAAGATTAAAGAAGGAAAACATGGTGTTAACTTCATGGTCTTACTTGAACAACGTTTGGACAATGTTGTTTACCGTCTTGGACTTGCGACAACTCGTCGTCAAGCTCGTCAATTAGTAAACCATGGTCACATTACTGTTGATGGCAAACGTGTGGATATCCCTTCTTACCATGTATCACTTGGTCAAGTCATTGGGGTTCGTGAAAAATCACAAAACTTAACAATCATTAAAGATGCCCTTGAAGCAACAATTGGTCGTCCTGCATTCGTAAGTTTTGACGATGAAAAACTAGAAGGTTCATTAACTCGTTTACCAGAACGTGACGAACTTTACCCAGACATCGATGAAGCACTAATCGTCGAATTCTACAACCAAAAACTATAAGACCGACGGAAAGAACAGCGCTTACGCGCTGTTCTTTTTTTGCTCTTTTCGTTAACTTTATGTTTACAAACGGTTAACGAATTGTTAGAATACGTTTATGGTTAACCAATAAAATAAAAAAAGTTTACGAGAGGTGTGTTATGAATCATTCCATTCGCGAGCAAGTTCTCGCGGCTTCCTTTGCCGCTGTGATTGCGATAGTTGCTCAAATCACGATTCCACTGGGATTCGTTCCTTTAACGTTACAAACATTTATCGTTGGTGTTGTCGCTAGTTTGCTAGGTAGCAAGGTTGGGACTTGGTCCGTCGGTATTTATCTTTTATTGGGTGCCATTGGTTTGCCTGTTTATGCTGGAGGTTCAAGCGGCATCGGCGTGCTCTTTGGTCCAACCGGCGGCTATTTAATTTCGTTCCTATTGGCTGCATTTATAATTGGAAAACTCATTGAGCTGACTTCTAGATCATTTTTAGCTGTATTGTTTGCGAATAGTGTCGGCACTTTTCTTTCACTACTCATCGGGACAATCTGGCTTCAATTCGCCATGCACCTCACTTTTTCTCAGGCAATGGTTCAGGGATTTCTACCTTTCCTTTTAGCGGGGGGCATCAAAACAATTGCTTCGACCATCGTTGCTCGTTTACTGTATGCACGCTTACCAGAAAAATTTCTTCCTATTCTTTCCCAAAACTAACAAACCCTCCCCACTTTCTGGGGAGGGTTTGTCTCATTGATGTAACAATCGAAAGAGTGGTAGCAGCATTTGATAGGTCGCAAGCAGATAGTCTCTCGCTTGTGCTGGAGTTTGCCAGATGCCATCATCTTTTTTGATAATTCGTCCAATCTGAAGTTCACTTTTCTTTACTGTTTTGAAACGATTCATCCATTGATCTGCCTCGTCCATTCCGTAGGTGCTCGATTGAGTATGATCCGGTGAAAGCAGAAAATCTTTAGGTAATTGTTGAAGGATTGGTTTATTTTCAAGCAAATATTGTGCCATCCGCGCTTTCTCTTTTGGTTGATCAATCATAGAAAGCCATATTCCAACATATTCTGGCCAAATGACCAATTGAAAATGAGCCTCCATTTTATATCCTCTTTTGTGGGTACCGATGGCCATCCAAGTACACTCCGGTGGACAGACCGTCCGTCGACGATGTTGGGCAATATGCAAAAAAAGAGGTTGCGGCCATTCTTCTTGAAGACTTTGTCGTAAGTCCTCCCCTACTGTTTGAAAAATGGGCTGAATGATTGAGCGAATCGCCGCCATTCGCTCATCTAACCCCTCAACTTCAAATACAGAAAAACTTTGTTCAGTAAACATGGTTCACTACTCATCCCTTCTTATCCTATTTATCTTCATACGCAAAAAACGATACCGCCGATTCGATTTCTTGTTCCAACATCTTTGGATACAAGCGATAAAGTTCTTTGCCATAATGTTGCCACTCACGTTTGATGGTTGGCATATCCAACTGTGTTCTTTGCGGATGGGCTAACATAAATTGACGTGTACTCTGCCATTCATAGGCATAGCCAAGTGGCCGGCATGCGTAGTGAATGCCATCAAGTTGCCTAGAAACAAAACGTCGATGGGTGTGCCCAAACGCAATCGCTTGAACTTGTGGAAAATTTTGGGCTAATGTTCCTATTTGGGGAGAACCTAAAAAAGCATTGATTTGATTCCATTTCTCATATTTCCCTGAA
Source organism: Enterococcus camelliae (assembly GCF_042685105.1). Taxonomy (NCBI): domain Bacteria; kingdom Bacillati; phylum Bacillota; class Bacilli; order Lactobacillales; family Enterococcaceae; genus Enterococcus; species Enterococcus camelliae. Next base: position 10,780 of record NZ_JBHUMO010000041.1, read on the forward strand.
AATGTTTGTACAAAAGCTTGATTTGGAACAAAATGAGTACTGATAATCACTTGTTTGTCCTTTGGCACGGTCTCCATAATAGCAACAAATTGGTCCGCGATTCGTTGCATCACAACGGAATCATTCGCGTCACGATGGATAAAGCGGTCGTACCAAGCAAGCTTTTTCAATCGCTCGAAATCACGAGTTGCTCCTTTGACAAAGGTATAATCATACCACCCATTTATCCCTAACAACCATGTCTTGTGCGAAAGCGGAAAAAAACGAAAATTCAAAAAGCGAGGGTCAGAAAAGTGTTCCATTTCTGTTTCCGTTAAATCCGCCATTTCATGGTTACCCCAGTGAAAGGTCGTCGGAAAATAGGCACTCAAATACTCGATAAAAGCCAAAGCTTGTTGCTTAGTATTGGCGATGTCCCCCGCCAGATGCACGTGATCAACTCGTTTTTCTGTTAACATTTCGATAAAATACACCCATTCTGTTTCCGTCAGCTGATTAATATCTAGATGTAGGTCAGACAAAATCGCTAAACGCTTCACTCTATGTCCTCGCTTTCCTTTCGAATCAGCGGAACATTCGCCGAGAGAATTCCTCCGACTGATTTTAGTTGCAATCGTTGGTACGTTGGCTCAAGGACGAGTTGGTTAACTGGATCAAGTAAAAGTTTGGCAGAAGGTTTCAGAGAAATTGAGCCAATTTCGGTAGTCACGGTCACAGAATAATCCCGTAACAAGCTTGGATCAACTGCTGCTGAAACAAAAAGTAACCGAAACCCACTATCCAATTGACATGAGAAAGCATGATCAACGAATGGTCCATGCCCGTCCTCATTGTCCAATAACAAGTGATCGCCAAGTTTCCTTTTGGCTTCAATATAGGTTTGTGCTGCCGGTGAAATCGTTAATTCCATCTTGACCCCTCTTTTCTATCTTTTCTCTAGTCTATCAAATTTTCTTCTGCGCGAATAAAAAAAGGTCTTTCTATCTTCGCATTTACCCAAATTCTTGCTATACTTTTCCTAAAGAAGGGAGGAAAACGCATGGCTGATGAACTGCAACAACATTTGGACAATAGTCTCTACGGAACTCCTCAACTTCGTCCAGATGAGCAACGCAAATATTTAGGTACGTTTCGAGAACGGTGTTACCTGCAAATGACGATTAGTCAAATGCGCGACAAAACCTTACAGGAGTTGTTCCAACTTCATGTAACCGACTATGAAACTGCTCATTGCTTGATGAACAATCAAGTCTCAGACACGCTTCAAGCATTCTATATTCAACTTTTAACCCAGGCAAACATGCCGTTTACGATTGTCTCTAGCGAAGAAGCAAGCGACGAAGCGATTGGTTTGTTGCTTATCTCTGATGAAGCGGTCAATGATGAAGTCATCGATATCGCAAAGAAATACCCAACTGCTTCTCAAACGGATCCTCAAGAGCAAAAAAACGCATCTTTTTGGGGAAAGTTGTTTCATTGATTCTCTTTTATTTTAAAAATGGCTCTGTTAACCAAATAATCCGCATGATGAAAGACTGTTCTGCAATGATGCAGCACGCCTCACACCATTCTTACGAGGTGTGAGTTTCCTTCCAATTCATGCGGATTATTTTTTTAAGCAAATGCGCTAGTTTCTATCTGGCTCAATTCGTTCTGGGAACAACAGGCGCAAAACATCCATGGTCAGTCTGCGGCCAGTTCCGCTATAAGGAAATACATGCATATGCATCGCTGGGTTGAAATTGGCTTCAATGATGCCATATGCTCCTGGGTTACTTGCTGGTTGACTTTTGTCGGGAATGATGAAATCAATCCCAGAAATCACCGCGCCGATTGCTTTGACGGCTGCCACAGCTACTTGTTTATAGTCATCGTGTAGATCTTCTGTTACATCAATTGAATCGCCACCTGTGCTAACGTTAGAATTTTCCCGTAAATAAACGGTTACTCCTTCAGCTGGAATACTCGTTGGCAGATATCCTTGCGCCTTCAACATAAGCTCCTCAATTTCACCTAATTGGATGTATTCTAGTGGCGCACGATGGTTTGTTCCTCTTAATGGATCTGTGTTCTTTTTTGCGACCAATTCGCGAATGGAGTGTTGCCCATCGCCAATCACATTTGCCGGTACTCTTAACATAATGGCCTTTACCTGATCATCAATCACAAAGAAGCGATACTCAGTGCCCGGAAGAAACTCTTCAATTAAGATGGCATCATCCTCTGCAAACGCTAGTCGAACAGCTGCCTGGAAATCAGCAAAATCTGGTGTTTCTTTAAAAATTGAAATCCCGACCCCATAATTGGTCGTTTTGGGTTTCACAACAAAACCATGATCAGAAAATTCATGGTAGGCGGCAAAAGCCTGCTCTTCCGTGACATATTCTCCACCTGCTGGTACGACAAAGCCCGCTTGTGCCAAAACTTTTTTGGTCACAGTTTTATTGGCCATAAGTAGTGGGGCAATGTAGGTATCTTTACTTGTCATGTTGGCATTTTTTACATATTCAATATGTTGGTCTGCGGATAATTGGACAAATTGGTCTTCTTCATCTAAGACATTGACAGCCAATCCTTTTTGAATAGCATCAAATAGAAGGATTTGAGTTGATAATTCCATTGAGCGGAATCCAGCCAATTGATATGGCTTTTCCCACGCCTTTTGTTCATATGTTTTTCCAATCGCAACGGCCTGTTTTGCCTGTGTTTGTTCCTTGGCTTTTTGGTACCAACGACCAGCCAAAGTTTGTGAAGGCTCTTCAATTGCTCGTTCAATCTGCTCCAGGAATTCTTTGGCAACTTCTACTCGCGTCGTTTGTAAAAAAGTTTTTAATTCCGCGAAAAGTTGTCTAGCTTCTTCTTGGTAGACTGACTCCTGTAATGGATTTTCTAACGAAACAACATTATTCTTTAACGATCCTTTTTTGATGGCTTTCTCATCGGTCGATTCTTCTTTAACTAACATAAAAAGTAAATAAAGATGTAAGAAGGATACTTGGTCTTCAGAAATACCATAAGTGGCAAATGGGTTCAGGTCTAGGTTGCGCAATTCAATGTATTGAATACCCACTTGGCCCAAATCACTGACTTTTTTCCCGCCACGTAAACGCACAGCCGAGTAAAATTCTTTTTCTTCTGATAATTTGCCATCTTCAACCATTTGTTGCAAATCTTCTAAATAATGAGGCAATGTATCATAACGCACTTGGACATCATCATGATTTTTGTAACCAAATGAACTGTTTCTCAATGAACGAACAGGTTCTTTTGGTCCAGCTGCACCGACGAAAAAGTTCGGTTCACTTAATGGAGAAGCACCAAATAGATACGTAATAAACCAACGATGACTCAGGTAATTTCTCGTTACTTTTAAATACACCTTTGTTTTAAATTGTTGATAATCCGTTTCTTCGGTTTGTTGCGCAAACAGGCGACGTAGCAAATCATCCCCAAATTCAAAATTAAAATGAATGCCACTCATCATTTGTTTGCGTCGCCCATAAGTTTTTGCCAAATAGCGGCGATACAGCACATCTTCAAATCGGTCCAATTTTGCTAAACGGATTTCCTCTTCTTTCAACGGTAAGTGTGGTGGCATGCTCAAAGGCCACAACATTTCTTGTCCGTCCAACGAGCGATAACAAACATCGTGAATCGCAGCTAAATAGCGAAACAACTCCGGTATTGATTGACATACAGGTGTAATCAACTCAACCTGTGTCTCGGCAAAATCGGTTTGGATATACGGATGGTACTTGCGATTTCCTAATGATTTAGGATGATTGGTGGTGACTAATTGACCTTCCTCAGTCACACGTTGACTTTCACGTTCGATTCCATATCTTGCTTTCAAAAGAAAGGGTTGCACGCTTCCTTCTAATAATAGTGCACGATAATCCATATTCACACCTCTTATTTCAAACTGTCACAAAAATATTATAGCAAATATCTTGAGAAAAGCATTAAGAGAAATGCTCCATTGTCTGATGCTAGCTTCTCTGTGATTCAGTCGTTTTCATCCAACGAATCCTCTTTGTCCTCTACAAAATGGATGGGTATAGCTGTTGTTGCTTGCAAGTTATCCGAAAAAGAGCAAAAAAGCAATCGATCAGACTACCATTCTACTAACAAGACCATTCTCCAAAAAGCGTCATTTACAAACGTTTTTGAACCATTTCATTCTTGCTATCTGCTAGTCTAATCGATTTTCACTCTTATGCTTCTTCCTTCAATAATCCTTTAAAAAGTCCAATCACAAACTCATTGGGGTTAAATGGTTCCAAATCTTCAATGCCTTCTCCTAGTCCGACCAACTTAACTGGCAAGTGCAATTCATTGCGAATGGCTAGAACAATCCCACCTTTGGCCGTACCATCCAATTTCGATAGTACCAACCCCGTTACATTTGTCGTTTCCTTAAATTGCTTGGCTTGGACCATCGCATTTTGACCCGTAGTGGCATCCAGTACCAATAATACTTCATGCGGAGCGGAAGGCTCTTCGCGTTGGATGACACGTCGGATTTTCTCCAGTTCATTCATTAAATTGACTTTGTTCTGCAAACGACCAGCCGTATCTATCAACAAGACGTCCACTTGCTCTTCCTTGGCTCGACGCATTGCATCAAATACTACTGCTGCCGGGTCGCCACCAGCTTTGCCTCTTACGACCTCAACACCTGCACGTTCGCCCCAAACAACCAATTGATCAATCGCACCTGCTCGAAAGGTATCGGCAGCTGCTAGGAGTACGCTTTTGCCTTCTTGTTTTAACTGAAATGCCAATTTACCGATGCTCGTTGTCTTCCCGACACCATTGACACCAACAAAAAGCATGACCGTCAGTCCTTCTGGCTGGATGGCTAATTCATTGACTTCATCCATGCCTTCTACTTCATATAAATCAACTAATTTTTCGATAATCGCATTTTGCACTTCCGCTGGTTTCTTCGCATTTCTTAACTTGACTTCTTGACGCAACGCTTCGGAAATCCGAATCGCCGTATCAAAACCAACATCGGCTCCAATCAAGGTTTCTTCTAATTCTTCAAAAAAATCTTCATCCACAGAACGGAAATTCGCAAATAATTCATTCATTCGTTCCCCAAAGGTTTTCCGTGTTTTTTCAAGACCTTTGTCGTATTTCTCTTGGACAGTCGTGTCTACTACCTCTTCTGAGGGTTCGCCAGTAAACGCACGTTTAATTTTATCAAAAAAGCCCATCGTATCACCCGTTGCCAAAAATCTATAAATATTTCTAACCAACTATAAAAGTTGTCAGATTTATGTTTATTTCCTGTTTCTACGTGTCCGATTTTGCCACTTGCTCGCTACTCTCGTTTGCTATAACATTCCACAGGCGTTAATTCGGATACAACGAATCCTACATATCTACGTTTCTGTTTAAGTAGAAGCTCGTAGATTAAGCACTGTAACTTGCTAAATTAAGACTTGCATTATAATCTCTATCCGCTGTATACCCGCATGCTTCACAGTGATAGGTGCGATCAGACAGTTTTAAGTCTACTTTTTTATGTCCACACTCATGGCATAATTTAGAACTTGGATAGAACGTATCAGCTTCTACTAAT